>NZ_JAVRBN020000008.1:0-281427 GCF_034531305.2 Nostoc sp. ChiQUE02 | reverse complement strand
GAAACCACCAAGGAATGAGCGATGGTCTGATTGAGTAATTATATACGTTAGTAATAATACACTCAACTGCCCATAGCTCATTCCTTGGTGGTTTCCGTGCGGTTTCTTCAGTTTTTGGTCGATATGTTTAGCTATCTCTATCTGAGCAAGCCATTCAACTATTAATGGAATATCGTCTATCCGCTCAGAGCTTATTTTTACTTCTGTCTCCCTCATCGATGCACCACCACCTGACACAATCCTCTACTCACACTACCCCCAAATCCACTCTCATCAGGGAGTTGCTTCAAAAATCCTCTTAACCATTACCCCTCAACGGATTAATTCCTTTGACTGCCTTAAAATCAGCGAACGCACAGACTGTGCGTTCGCTGATTCTACGGTCTTCATTACCCCTATCAACCAGCTTCAAAAACAGATTCTTTTATTGATGAAAATCCCTGAATCCATTTATGAGCTAGAACTTAAGCCCTGTAAGACATAATTCTCACTTACTAGGTCAAAATGAGCGAACGTCCAGTGAATTAGCTTTTTACGGGTTTAATTCCTGAAAGCCCTGATATATAAAGATTCGTAGTTAATAAAATCTTTTGACAAATAATTTGTCGCTATGGTCAAATAATTTGTCGCTCTACATCTGTGGGTACTGATTGCCAAGCAAGGTGATGTTTCCAGTGTGATGTGAAATTAAGTTGAACTGCTTGCTTAAAGTCTTCCAAAGCTGCTGAAAACGCTTTCTCTTTTTGCTCACCTTGGTTGTTCAACTGTTTAGGGCATTGTGGATTCCATACATATTTTTGACAAGTTTGGTGGGCAATTTCTACATCACTGCCATTTTCAGGATTTTGAAAGACGGGATGATAATGTAACCTGTTGCAGCAAACTTGCAACCATTCTTGCCATCCACACTGCCACAAGCGGACTGTTCCATCAAGACTACCACTGATAATCCACTGACCATCAGGGCTAAAAGCTGCGGAATTTACCCAATACTCATGCCCGCGCCAAGGTTGACCGATGGGGTTGCAGTGAATATCCCATAAGCGCACTGTCGAATCATTGCTGGCACTGATAATCCACTGACCATCAGGGCTAAAGGCGACAGAATTGACCCAATTCTCATATTTGCGCTGCGATCGCCCGATGACCCGATCTTGTAATATTTGATGTAGCTCCCACAAACGCACAGTGCGATCGCCACCACTGATAATCAGCTTGCCATCGGGGCTAAAGGCTAGGGAATTAACCTGTCCTTCATGTCCCCGCCAAGGTTGTGTGATGGGGTTGCCATTGATATTCCACAAGCGTATTGTCCGATCGCAGCCACCACTAATAATAAACTTGCCATCAGGGCTAAACGCTACAGAATTTACATGTCCTTCATGCCCGTGCCAAGGTTGACCGATGGGATTACCTTGTATATCCCACAACCGCACTGTACAATCACTACTACCACTGACAATAAACTTGCTATCAGAGCTAAAGGCGACGCAAATAATTTTTGCCTCATGTTTGTGCCAGGGTTGAGTGATGGTGTTACCTTGTAAATCCCACAAACACACCGTTCCGTCAAAACCAACACTGACAATAGAATCGCCATTTGGGCTAAAGCTGACGGAAATAACTCCTTCCTTGTGTCCGCGCCAAGGTTGAGCGATGGTGTTACCTTGTAAATCCCACAAACACACCGTTCCGTCAAAACCAACACTGACAATAGAATCGCTATTTGAGCTAAAGGCGACGGAAATAACTCCTTCCTCATGTCCCTGCCACGGTTGAGTAATTAGATTACCTTGTAGATCCCATAAACACAAAATTCCGTCAATACTGCCACTAACAATAAACTTGCCATCAGGACTAAAGGCTAGACTATTAACCTCTTGCTCGTGTCCACACAAAAATTGAGCAGTAGGATTGCCAATGATATTCCACAAGCACACGGTAGAATCGCTACTGCCACTGGCAATAAACTTGCCATCAGGACTAAAGGCTAGACAATTAATCTCTTGCTCGTGTCCACGCAAGCTATTTGCCTCTGTGGGTGTGTTCATTGCTTCCTTTAAGCTTCCCAAAACAGGAGCTAGAAGCTGGTTTGGATATTTCTCTAGATTCTCACCCATTGTTTGAATTGCCAGCACCAAACCCTCTAGCGGTTGGACAGGAAGTAAATTCAAAACCCTGGCAGATTGCTCGCGCAGTTTTAATTCAGTCAGTGCAAGGTTTAACTTTTGAATCTCTTGTTCCTGGCGATCGTGCCATCCAACACTAGTATTAATAAATCGATTAGCTTGTTCGCTTAAATAACCAAACGTTTGCTCTTTTAGTTCTTGATAAGTCTTTGTCTTCAGAACCCGATTTGCAATATTTTCCCTTTCCCACAGCATATCTAAGGTGTATGCCAGAAGTGGTAAATAATCATTTTGTTGGTGAAAATCATGAATAATTTGCTCAACTAATCCTTGTTCAAAGGTAACGCCATTTCTAGCAGCAGGTTCAGCGATCGCTAACTTTAATTCTCCATCGCTCATTCTAGTGAGTATACGGCTATAGCGATCGTGGATCTTCGCAAGTTGGGGATACTCACTAAATTTATCCAAAAAATCAAACCGCATTGTTAAAACAATTTTGACAGAGCTATCCTGCTGCTGGAACAGTTGAAAAAGACTAGCAACAAATTTATCACGTTCCGGCTTTTGAGTTTTCGTAAATAGTTCTTCAAATTGGTCAATAAAAATTAGAACGCACTGATAATCTTGTTTGAGGAATGTGACAATTTGAAGTAGGGTATTTTCTCTAATTTTTTTAGCAATATCCGCTATTTGCGATTTTTTCCCATAAGTAGAAGCAAGACACTGATAAAGAGATTTAAAAGGATTTTCATCTGGGTGAAAACTTATATTAATTAATGAATTTTTATGAGATCCTAAATAAGGAATTAAACCTGCCCGAATCAATGATGATTTGCCACTGTCTGATGCTCCTAAAAGCAAGAGTACATTATCTTTTTTTAAGCGATCGCCCAGATTAGCAATCCACTTCTCCCGACCAAAAAATTTGTCTTTATCTTTAATTTCAAAAGTTTTTAGTCCTAAGTACGGAGAGTCTGTTTTAAGTGGATGACAATGAATGTCCTCAAAATTACTGTCAGAAAAAAAGTCGTATTCAGAAATACATTGGACATTAAACCCAATATTTATATCGCCTTCAGAACTGTTAACCATCTTATCTCCTTACTTTTGGACATCTCTGGCTAAATCTTTACCTCAGTTATAGTTCCTCGGCTAATCTTTGTAAGTAACTCAACAAAATTAATTACACATTCTCTTGTGAAGCTTTCCCTGTCGCCGCCCTATAGGATCACAAGTCGAATTACCCCCCTTAATCCCCCCGTGTAAAGGGGGGAAAAAAAGAAATCTAGTTCCCTCCCCTTGTAAAGGGGAGGGTTAGGGTGGGGTAAAACCCGGATTTGTCAATTATTTACAACTTGTGTGTACACGGTAGCCTATAGCATAGAAGTTTTGTAAATCCTATCCGTGAAAAATTAAGGTTTTAAATAGGTTTATTCAGCAAAATTACTTAAGTAACTTTCAAAAATATGTAGTAACTTTATCCTAAAACGCCAAAAATGACAAACGGGATGGAACTTTTTGATAACCTACACCTTGCTATGTTTAGCGGCAAAGGTGGAGTCGGAAAAACGACAATCTCCTGCACCTTTGCATGTCGTTGGGCGCAGAAATTTGTCAACGAGCAAATTCTTTTAATCTCAACCGATCCGGCTCACTCTCTTGGAGATGTCTTACAAGTTAGCGTTGATGACATTCCTCGTCCCATAGCGGAACTACCCAATCTGCTAGTAAGGGCGTTGGATGCAAAGCGTCTGCTACAAGAGTTTAAAGAACGTTACGGTCAGGTGTTAGAACTGTTAGTGGAGCGCGGTAGTTTTGTTGAAGGAGAAGACTTGCTTCCAGTTTGGGATTTAAATTGGCCTGGACTGGACGAGTTGATGGGCTTGTTAGAGATCCAACGCCTTTTTAACGAGCAGCAGGTAGATCGAGTAGTAGTAGATATGGCTCCTAGCGGTCATACTCTCAACTTGTTTGGATTGATGGACTTTTTAGACACTTTCCTTCACTCTCTTGAACTGTTTCAAGAAAAGCATCGGTATATTAGCAAGACCTTTGCTGGAAGTTACACACCCGATCGCGCTGACGAGTTTTTGCAAACCCTGAAAGCTGAACTGTCGCAAGGTCGTCGTCTGCTTCAAGATCCCACGCATACAGCTTGTTTGTTAGTTGCGATCGCCGAACCGATGAGTTGGTTAGAGTCAAAACGATTCCTAGAAGCCTTACAAACCATGCAGGTTCCTTGCGGAGGATTGTTTGTTAACCAAGTCCTTAGCAGTGCGACTGACGCAGATCGTTATCAAGAACAACAACCGCTCATCAGCCAGTATACGGCTCTTGCTAACGAAAAGCCGATTTTTATTGTGCCACAGCAAGATGAAGAGCCTTTAGGGATTCTAGCCCTCAGCCATCTCATCAACCAAATCCATGTTCCTCAGCTTGAACCGCTATCTTTTATCGATCTACTCCCAGTTCAATGGCCGGAAACAATTCCTCCTAGCTTTGGAGATTTTCTCACCAAAGGTCGTCGCCTGTTACTAATTGGCGGTAAAGGTGGAGTAGGCAAGACCACAGTAGCAGCTGCCATTGGTTGGGCTATGGCTCAACAACATCCCGATCGCAAAATTCGTATGGTTTCCATCGATCCAGCCCACTCCTTGGGTGATGCCTTTGGTTTGAGTTTAGGACACGAACCATATCAAATAACTGCCAATCTTCGAGGTCAGGAAGTGGATGGCGATCGCATTGTCGATCAATTCAGAGCCGATTACCTGTGGGAACTGGCCGAAATGATGAGTGGCGAAACCCAAACAAGCGAAACTATTGAAATGGCCTATGCTCCTGCTGCTTGGCGCAAAATTGTCGGTCAAGCTTTACCAGGGATTGATGAAATGCTTTCCCTGTTAACAGTAATGGAATTGCTAGAGCAACAAGAAGAAGACTTGATTATTTTAGACACTGCTCCTACAGGTCATCTTCTGCGTTTTCTAGAAATGCCAAATGCACTAGCAGACTGGCTAGCTTGGATTTTCAAACTCTGGATCAAGTATCAAAATGTTCTTGGTCGTACAGAGTTCATGGGGCGTTTACGAACTTTGCGACAGCGCGTAGTTAAAGCCCAAAAAGTGCTAAAAGACCCACAACAAACAGAGTTCATTGGGGTTACGCTTAACCAGACCAGTGTACTTGCCGAACAACAACGCTTGTTCAAATCTCTGCAAGAAATAGGTGTAAGCCAGAATTACCTTGTTCTCAACCGCTTTACTTCTACAGCAACCATTAATTGCGATTTTCCAGGTTTGACAATGGTTCGCTTACCAGTGCTTCCTCGCTCAGTTCAGCCTTTAGAACGCATCCAAGCAGCAGCCGGCTGTTTATTTTAACGGCTAATTAGACTAAATACTTCCATACCCAAAGAGAAATTTATTATGCACCGCACTCCAAAACGTGGACAAATTCAAGCCAAACTTAGCTCAATGCCTCCTCAACGTTCTCAAGCAACAGTTTACTTAAATGCTTACAAAATGATGTTGGAAAAAGAGCGTTTAGAGCAGGAACTACAGAAACTCGAAGCACGCCGACATCAGATTCAGCAGCGTCTTGCTATTTTAAATAGTCAAACAATTGCTGAAGAAAACACGATCCATCAGCAAACAAATACTGGCTTGGAGGACAATACACCAAAATTCAAAACCTTAACATTGGAATACTAATGCAAGAATCACACAAGCTGATCTCTTGCACCTAACGGAATAAACACTGGATGCGTAAACTAAACGTACAAAGTATCACATTACTTTTAACCAGACTAATACTGTAGAAATTACGTAGAAAATTAATGAATTGTAATGCAAAAAACAGTATTTTAGCTGGTTGCAAGAGAGCTTCAGCGTTAGTATTTTGTATCAGAGTACATATAAATATATACATAATGCTTATTTAGCTTTGCTGGGGCAATCATAGCGACTAAATTTAGTTTTACAAATATTTTATGTATAAATCTATAACTCTACATTTAAAAAATACAAAAACATGAATTTAAAAGAGCGTGTTCACTGGTTGCAAAGAGAAAATAATCCTCATCGAAAAACGGCTGTCACTTTTTCTTATTTAGGTAAGTTAAAACCAACTAATGGTAGAGAAATACAGGAATGTAAAAACTATTTACAAAGTTTATTATTTCAATCAATTTTAGAAAATTCTGTTTCTAAATATCCTTTAATTATTGGATTAACTGAATCTGGGATTATTCCATCGGCATTGATGTATCAAAATGCTAGAGAGCGAGGAATTAATGCACAATGGTTATGTTCAACTCGCAGGTCTGCTACCGGAATTTGTTTTAGCGAAACCCATTCACACAGTCCAAATCATGTATTACCTTTGCCAGAAGAGCAGCCAACAGAATTGTGGTTTGTAGAAGATGAAATTACAACTGGCAGAACAATTCTGAAATTAGCTTTACATTTATGTTCGTTGTTCAATGTTAAGTACATTAGGTTTTTTGCACTAGCTGATACTCGCTCAACAGTACAAATTGATTATTTTACAACTACTTTAGCTAGTTATAATATTCAGTCTCATACTTATAGTTTAATCAAAAAAGAATATTCAGACAATACAGAAAATCAAAATGTATTAATATCAAAGATAGAAAAAAATATTCAAACTAATGTAAAAAATAGCGACTGGCTTTTTTCTAAATTCAGACCTTATTTACAAGCACAACTTGATATATTAACAGACTTGCCAACAAATTTGTTTGGTATTGTTTTTGTTATTGGAGAGGCAATTGATATTGGTATAAGGTTAGTCCAGCTTAATCCATTATTATCATTTCAACATATTACTTTAAGTCCTTGGGTAGTTGACAAAACCAATATTTTAAATAAATTACAAATTTGCCAAAAGTATTATTTTTACAACTACAGAGAGCTAAAGTTACCAGTTCATATTTTTAGCGATCCAATTGATCGGGAAATAGAATTAGAAGCTAAATACATCCTTGCTCAAGAAGGTATTCAAGTTAATTCTTTGGAATTAAATTCATTATTAACAGCCTTCTGAAATGAATCTATCAACAAGTTTAGTCCGAACAAATCTGTGGAATCAGCTAGTATATGCCCAGTTTCTTAAAGAAATTGACCCTTTTAGAGATAAACAGTACTTCCGCTCTTTAAACATGGCTTATGATGGCAACAATACATTTTGGTCAGTTCCTTCGCCTGAACCTAATCTAAATAACGAGTTTTGGCAATTGGTAAACTCAGAGCTAGCAGATGAAAGAATTCAGCAGGCTGCTTCTCGTTTAGCTGCTTCTATTGCCAGATGGGAAGCTGACCCTAGCAAGCTAGTTTTTGTTGCTATTTTGCGAGCAGGAGTTCCAGTTGCAGACTGGCTTTGTCGTTTGTTACCTGGTTCTATCGCTGTTTCTTTGTCTTTGTTTAGCGGTATAGGTATTGATAAAGTTGCTCTAAAGCAAGTGCGATCGCAGTATCCACAAAGAAAAATTATCTTTGTTGACGGCTGGACGGGACGAGGCGGTGTTGCCAGAGAGTTATCAAAACAGGAATTGCAGCCATTTGCAGTTCTAGTAGATCCTTGGGGATGGGCAGATTTTTCTGGTACTCAAGATGATTTATTATGTCCAACTGCCTGTTTCACGGGAGTAGCAACGCTTGGTTTCTCTAGAACTTTCTACGTAAATGAAGCAAATTTATTTGCTGCATACCTATTTCCCCAACAATACTGTCGCGATCAATTAGTAAAAACTTGGCAAAAGCATTGTCCGAGAATAATATCAACGCCTAATACTCATCAACAACGATTTTTCAAATCTACTGCTATGAGAATTCATAGCAATGAAGTATGTCGAGCATTAATTAATGCTAATCCTGAAATAATTTATTTTGCAGATGACATAAATTATGTTAAAGCGAACTATAAATTATTACTAGCACTTGCAGAAATTAAACAAGTAAAAGTTAATTATAATTTTCCAGATTTATCTGATTATAAAACTCGTGTCGCTTGCTCGTTAAGGAAATCGGCTAATGGATACTAATAAACAAGTATTAGTTGTAGATTTAGATGGGACTTTGCTGCATCCAGAACCAGAAGCGATCGCAGTGCCAGGTAGAGTAAGTTGTAGATATCTAAGTCAAACATCCGCTAACTTGTTAGCCGAGATTAGTAAACTTATACCAATAGTTATTGCGACTGCCCGTAATGCCCAAAATGTTAAACAACTAGTTCAACAAATTCCAGATGTTTGCTTTTGTGGATTTGTTACTGAAAACGGGTTGGTAGCAAAATTTCATCTAGACGAAACACCTATTGCTAAAAGTAATTGGAATACCGTTACCGACTTACTACCAAACTGGTCAAAACTTACAGGATATGAAAATTGTTTAGGGTTGATTGCCCCAAAAAATTTTGAGAATAGTGATGAATTTTTGAGAAAAATATTATTTGAAAATGACCTACCTGGATATATATATTTGGATGGACACAAAATTTTTATTTACCCTTCCATGCCTAGTAAATTAAAAGGTATTAAATCCCTAAATTTTTTTCCATTAATTACTTTAGGAAATGATTTAAATGATTTAGATATGCTAAACGCTAGTCCTTATACAGCTACTTTAAGTACTGCTCATGAGGAAGTGAAAGAGGTTGTTAATCACAAAAGTGGTTATTGCTCATCTTTAAATTCTCATGCTGCTACAGAAGAACTATTGTTATGGACTTACGAACTAGTAGCCTCTCTTTTGAACTATTCAAATTTACAACCAGTGTAAATCATCACTCTTGAACTAAAACAGGAGCTATATTATGACTTTGTTTACTTGGGTAAAAGACCAACAAAAAAATTTACAAGATTCCATTTCAAAGTTTAGAAACAAAGAATTTATGGATGCTGTCGTAGCTGGATGTGCTTTGGTAGCTACTGCCGATGGAAATATTGATTCTGCCGAAAAACAAAAGATGGCTGGGTTTATTAGTCGAAGTAAAGAACTTCGGGTTTTTGATATGAATCATGTAATTAATAGATTCAATCATTTTGTTAGTGATTTCGAGTTTAACTCGATTATTGGTAAAGGAGAAGCACTAAAAGCTATCGGTAAGCTCAAGAATAATCCTGAAGCTTCGAGATTGGTGGTTAGAGTATGTTGTGCTATTGGTTCTGCCGATCATAATTTTTATGAATATGAGAAGCAAGTTATTCGAGAAATTTGTCATCACTTAAATTTGACTCTATCAGAGTTTCATTTATAAATAAATTTCCTGTATTTTTTATAATTGAATACGTCTTCAGATATAGTTAACTGAAGACGTACTCAATTATATTTTTTTGCTAATACTAAAGCAAGATTTTCTATTGTAGCTATGACTAAATAATTAATTTTTAAGTATTTGCTTATAAAAAAATAATATTTTTAAAATATTTTAAATTAAAAACATTTCAGTATTTTTACTGCTTTAATCAAGCATAAGTAATTCTAAAATAATATTTAGAATTACTAGCTAAAAAGTTTTCTAATAATTAAGATTGGCAAATGCCAAATCTAATTGGAAAGGTAGAAAAAATTGCCAGTAATTTAATTGTTTAAAATCTCAAGTCTTTATTTCTCACTGATTCTGAATAAATCAAGAACAGCTACTTTAGTGCGTCTACCCTCCGCTTTAATTTAAAGGAGATTGAATAGTGACAATCACACTGGCAAAAGGACAACGTGTATCTCTTGAGAAAGTTGCGCCAGGTCTTTCTCAAGTTTTTGTTGGTCTTGGATGGGATATTAAATCTACTGATACTGGTACTGATTTTGATTTGGATGCCTCAATTTTTCTCCTAAATGCTAATGACAAGTTAGTATCTGAATCTCATTTAGTTTTTTACAATAATCCTACAAGTCCTGATACGAATAAGTCAGTACAACATTTAGGAGATAACCTCACGGGTAAAGGTGAAGGAGATGATGAGACAATCAAAATTTCTCTGAATCAAGTACCTAGTGATATTGAAAAAATTGCTATAGCTGTAACTATTCACGAAGCAGAAAAACGCAATCAAAATTTTGGTCAAGTACAAAACGCATTTGTACGTCTTGTGAATGAGCAGACAAAGGAAGAAGCTGTCCGCTATGAACTTACAGAAGACTATTCGATTGAGACAGCGTTAATCATGGCTGAACTTTATCGTAAAGACGGTGAGTGGCGTTTAAATGCGGTTGGCTCTGGCTATCAAGGTGGTTTACAGGCACTTCTCGATCGCTACAACTAGGGTAATTCTCTAGAAAGCTAAAACAATTTCATTGTAGGCAGAAGTCAGCATTCTAATTCTGTTGATTTTGGCTTCTGTTCTTACATGATTAGTAACTTATGTATATGGTTGAATTTAAGGAGACTAAGAAGTAATGGCAGTTACATTAACAAAAGGACAGCGCGTATCTCTTGAAAAAGTTGCACCAGGACTTACTGAGGTATTTGTTGGTCTTGGATGGGATGTTAAGGCAATGGACACTGGCCATGACTTTGACCTAGACGCGTCAGTTTTTCTGCTCAAAAGTAACGAAAAGCTAATATCCGACAACCACTTTATTTTCTACAACAATCTTACTAGCCCAGACCCCGACAAGTCAGTTCAACATACAGGAGATAATCTTACAGGTGTAGGTGATGGTGATGATGAAGTCATCAAGATTAATCTGCAAAAAGTTCCTGCTGATGTTCAGAAAATTGTCATCACTGTAACTATTCATGAAGCCGCACAAAGAAGTCAAAACTTTGGTCAGGTTCAAAATGCTTTTGTTCGTGTAGTCAATGCTCAGACTAGCCAGGAAGTAGTCAGATACGACTTAGTTGAGGATTACTCCATTGAAACTGCATTAGTCATGGCTGAAATCTATCGTAAGGACGGTGAGTGGCGTTTAAATGCCGTTGGCTCTGGCTATCAAGGTGGATTAAAAGCTTTATTAGATCGTTATAGCTAGGAGATTTACGATGGCAATTAGTTTACAAAAAGGACAGAGGATTTCCCTATCTAAGGAAGCTCCTAATCTAACCAAGTTGATGTGTGGGTTAGGTTGGGATGTCGCAAAACGTTCAGGTGGTGGATTTTTTAGCAATTTTGGTGGTAGTGGCCATCAGTATGACCTAGATGCGTCTGTAATCTGCCTAGATGCAAACGGCAAGTTAACAGCTAAAGAGAATATTATCTACTTTGGTAATCTTCAACATCCATCAGGAGCAATCACTCATACTGGGGACAATTTAACAGGTGCAGGTGATGGTGATGACGAGGTAATAATTGTTGATTTACCTCGCATCCCAACCCAGATTGCTAAATTGGTTTTCGTAGTCAATATTTACGAATGCATTGCTCGTAAACAAGACTTTAGCCAAATTGAAAATGCCTTTGTACGCCTCGTTAATGCAGCTAATAACAAAGAATTGGCTCGATATAACCTCTCAGGTAGAGAGTATGGAGGCATGACAGGAATGATATTAGCTGAAGTGTACCTACATAATAATGAGTGGAAAATGGCGGCTGTCGGCAATGGCACGAATGTCAATGGTTTAGGGGAACTGATCGAGTCTTACTGTTGAATATCTAGGATTATGCAATCATGGCTATTACTCTGAAAAAGAGTGGCGATTCTCACAAGATAGACCTAAGTAAAGCAGGTCAATCTAAGCAGTTAACGGTTCATGTCAACCTCAACTGGAACCAACAATCTAATCAAAATGTTGGATTCTTTGGTAAATTGCTTGGTGCTGATAGTCCCCCTGACTTGGACTTGGGATGTATGTATGAGACGGTTGATGGTGCTAAAGGTGTTATTCAACCTCTAGGAGGTAACTTTGGTGCTAAAAATTCTTCTCCCTACATATTTCTTGATAAAGATGACCGTACTGGAGCGGCTTCAGACGGTGAAAATATGTTCATTTACAGGCCTGATACTATCAAACGAGTGATGTTTTTTGCCCTAATTTATCGGGGAGCGTCTGATTTTAGGTCTGTGGGTGGGCGAATGTTTTTCAAGATTAGTAATGGTGAAGAGATTTATTTAGAACTAAATAACCCAGGTGTAAATAAACCTTTCTGTGCTGCGGCTATAGTTAGCAATCTCGGCTCTCAAGTAGCGATTTTGAAGGAAGAAAAATACTTTAGCAGCCATCAAGAGGCAGACAAAAACTACCATTTTGGCTTTAATTGGGTAGCTGGCTCTAAGTAAAATGTCACTTTACGATCGCCTGAATTTAACTAAGCCAAATCGTAAACTACAAATTCCCATTTGGGAACGAATTAACCTTGATAGACCTCCTAAGCCTTGCTGTCAAGGTTGTCGTTCTCGAATTCAAACGACTTGGCGAATTTGTCCCCATTGTGGATGGTTAATAGCTGGAAAGAATAGTGAAGTTCGCCATTGCGTATGGGTTGATATTTCGGGAATGTTTGTTGGCACTGGAGATAATAGCACAATGCTAGAAGTGATGGGAGATTCTCTAGCTAAAGTCTTCAGTGCTTTTAGAAGCATTAATGTATTTTTGACTTCAGAACCACCGGATGAAAGAGAGTGGGGGCAAAATTTTACCCATATTTATGTGTTAATCGATCAAGAACCAGTTGACTATCTAGGAATAGCCAGTTTTAGTCATGGCAAAGTCACGAATGTTGCGGCTGTACGTATAGACCAAATACTTCTTGCTTCTGAGCAGGCTAGTCTAAATTTAGCCCAATTATCTAACTTGATTGCTAATACTATTGCCCATGAAATCGGTCATACCTTGGGATTAGATCATTCTGAATTACCCACAGATGTGATGCACGATGGACTCGACCACCGAATTCACAGCTTGATGCCTCCTTCATTTCATGCCGAGCAGATCATCTTAATGAATAATGCCATTCGCAAATATAAATCTTTGCCAACTTGACTCTTGATAGAAGTCTGCATTCTCTTTGGGATTGATAGTATTTATCGATGGTTGCAATACATTTTGTTGGAACAAAGTGACTTAGGAAGAGAAGGCATAGATTAGTCTATTTCATACACATAAAACCACTATACCTAATACAGAGGCACTACAAAAGCGATGAAAGCAGCAGGAGCTATAGTTTTCTTATTTGGTTTATTTCTTTTTTTTGGCAATATAGGTGGATTCTTCAAAACCTTTCCTTTTGCAGGATTTATAACTATGGGAGTGGGAAGTGCATTGATGAAAGCAGATGAAAATTCCCAGTAGATTCTAGAGATTTCACTATTTCACTACTAAACAATTGCAATGGCATTAAGCTACATATTGCCATTGCATGATTCTGGATAGCATTTCTGAATACCTATTTGGTATTGATGTGCAATTTAGCTCGGTATAGCTTTTGACAATTTAATGGATGCAATATGCTTACTAATGAGAATAATAAGCTCAATAACGTTAAATTACCATATCAAGGATTAACTTCCGAAGAAGTTAAAGCCAATCGTCAAAAATATGGTGCTAATGTTCTGACACCACCAGAACGAGATCCATTGTGGAAATTATTTCTGGAAAAATTTGAAGACCCCGTAATTCGGATTCTGATGATTGCAGCAGCGATTGCAATTACTGTTGGGATTTTAGAAGGTGAATATGCTGAAGGTTTAGGGATTGTAGTTGCTATCTTATTAGCAACTACTCTGGCATTTATCAATGAATACAAAGCCAATCAAGAATTTGACATCCTCAATCAGGTTTATGATGAAGTTGCGATCAAAGTCATCCGCGATGGCAACTTTACCACTATCCCCCGCAAAGAGTTAGTTGTGGGAGATATTACTTACCTAGAACAAGGTGAGGAAGTCCCGGCTGATGGAGAAGTTTTAGAAGAAGTTGCCCTAGAGATTGACCAATCAAAAATTACTGGTGAGGCAGAACCAGTTAAAAAACTGACTCAAATTGACGCAAAGAATCAAGGTATTGAAGAAGGAACCTATCCTGCCTACAATATTTATCGCAGTACGATAGTTGAGCAAGGACACGGTTATTTTCAAGTCACTGCCGTTGGAGATAACACAGAAATTGGTAAATTAGCAATAGCAGTTGCGACTGTTGAAAGCGAACAAGATACACCACTCAACCATCAACTAGAAAAACTCAGTAAAGTGATTGGTGTGGTTGGTCTTGGCTTTGCTGGTCTTACTTTTGTATCTTTGCTAGTACGCGGCTTTGCTACAGGGGAGTTAAGCTTATCTTCTCAACAGTGGTATGTTGTTGGATTATTAATTACTGGTGTATTAGTAGCATTGAACCGAGTATGGCTACCTGTAGTTTTCGATGGACTAGAATTAGCTGGTAGTAAAATCCAAGCACCAGAATGGTTGGAAAATAATGGTCTTGTTGATTGGCTAAAAACTATTGGTATCGGACTAGCCATTTTTACTATTGGACTTGCTTTGGGATATCCTCTAGGCTTAATTCCTGGTTCTGTAAATAGCTGGGTACCTAGTAATGTTGCCAAGGCATTGCTACATTATTTCATGGTAGCTGTGACAATTATTGTGGTAGCTGTGCCGGAAGGCTTGGCGATGAGCGTCACTCTCAGTCTTGCTTATAGTATGCGAAAAATGGCTGCTGCCAATAATTTAGTGCGTCGGATGCACGCTTGCGAAACTATTGGTGCGGCTACAGTGATTTGCTCTGATAAGACTGGTACTCTTACCCAAAATCAAATGCGGGTGTATGAAGTCAATTTTCCTAGTTGGGATACTCAACTAGCACCTGCACTCAAAGATGTGCAAGCATTAATAGCGGAAGCGATCGCTACCAATAGTACTGCTGATTTAGAGAAAAAACCTTTGCAGGCTCCTCGTGCGATTGGTAATGCTACAGAGGGAGCTTTACTTTTATGGCTAGATAGTCAAGAAATTGATTACATAGCCTACCGGAGTAACTTTCAGATTAAATCCCGCATCCCTTTTTCTGGTCAGAAAAAATACATGGGTACAATTGGTAATTCCTCTGTGACTGGAGAGGATGTGCTTTATGTAAAAGGAGCACCAGAAGTAATTTTAGAACGTTGTTCGCAGATTCTGACAGCGCAAGGTCTACAACCACTTCAGAATCAAACGGCGATCGCTCATGCAATTAAAGATTACCAAAAACGCGGGATGCGAGCGTTGGGCTTCGCTTACAGTAAAGTCTCAGAGTATTCCAGTGAAACGAACTTGGATGATCTGGCTCAAGAGATGATCTGGCTGGGGTTTACAGCAATTTTAGACCCTTTGCGTCAAGAAGTACCTGATGCTATCCAAGGCTGTTTAAATGCAGGAATCAAAGTCAAAGTTGTTACAGGTGATAACTCGGAGACAGCTAAAGAGATTGGGCGGCAAATAGGACTTTGGGAAGAAGATGATGACTTTAATAGTGGTTATCTCCATCTTACAGGTCAACAGTTTGCTCAACTAAGTGACCAAGAAGCCAGTCGAGCAGTGCAGGAATTAAAAATACTTTCTAGAGCGCGTCCCCTGGATAAGCTACGGCTAGTAAAACTATTACAGGAAAATAATCAGGTAGTAGGTGTGACTGGTGATGGCACAAACGATGCTGCTGCTCTCAAGCAAGCTCAAGTAGGTTTAGCAATGGGTAGTGGCACAGCGATCGCTAAAGAAGCTAGTGACATTATTCTTCTTGATGATTCTTTTGGCAGTATTGTAAATGCTGTTGTTTGGGGACGATCGCTTTACCAGAACATCCAAAAATTTATTCTGTTTCAGTTAACAATTAACGTTGTAGCCTTGGGAATTGCTTTAACCGGCCCATTCATTGGAGTAGCACTGCCTCTAACAGTCACCCAAATGCTGTGGGTGAACTTGATTATGGATACTTTTGCTGCTTTGGCTTTAGCAACAGAACCACCCCATCGGAGCGTTATGCAGCGTCCTCCTCGTAATCCAGAAGCGTTTATTGTCACTAAACCGATGGCACAGAATATTTTCACTACTGGATTCGCATTTTTGATGTTCCTAATAGTTTTCTTACAATATATCCGTAAGGATGGGAATATCAGCACTTATGAGCTTTCTGTGTTCTTCGCTGTGTTTGTGATGTTACAGTTTTGGAATTTGTTTAATGCTCGATGCTTGGGGTTAAAACAGTCTGCTTTTAAAGGTTTGTCTAATAACAAAGGATTCGTGGCGATCGCTATCACTATTTTGGTGGGACAAATATTGATTATTCAGTTTGGTGGTAGCGTTTTTAGAACAGTACCTTTATCTTTCACAGACTGGATAAGCGTAATTGCTGGAACGTCTATAGTTCTTTGGATTGGTGAACTTTGGCGTTTAACGATGCGAGCAAAGTTGAAAAAATCGGCACTGGTTAGTTAATTCACTCAACGCACTGGATGGTAAAGCCCTGAATCAGGGTTATACCTCCAACCCAGCCCCCTGGGTTCGCCTTCTCTACTTCAGTTAATAATCTCCTCCGGCTTTTTTGCATTAACTTGGATGCGATCGCTCATTTCTACTAGTTAGCATAAAGCCGGAAATCTCAACTCAATGCTCTTTTCAAATAGATAGCTTCATACAAAAGTCGCTCGAAATAATTTATATAAAATGGAAACTGAATTAATCAAAGGTGCTAGATTTAATCTTTCTAAAGAAGCTCCCAATTTAAAGAAGGTAGCTATTGGTTTAGGATGGCAGGTAAGTCAGAATAGACAACCGTATGATATTGATGCTTCTGTATTTATGTTAGGTCTAAATAACAAAGTTCCTAATGAAAAATATTTTGTATTCTACAACAACCTGCAATCTCCCGATACTTCTATAAAACACAGTGGAGATAATAGAACAGGAGGAGGTAATGGAGATGATAAGACGATTTATGTTGATTTATCAAAAGTCAACCCAGCTATTCAGGAAATAGTTTTTGTTGTTACTATTCACGAAGGGCAGGAAAAAAATCAAAGTTTTAGCCAAATCAAACATGCCTTTATTAAAATTTATAATCAAGAAACAGGAAATTCTTTGGTTCGCTACAACTTGAGAGAAAATTTTGCTCAAGAGACAGCTTTGGAACTTGGGCGGTTATATAAAAAGGATGGTGAATGGCGATTTCGAGCAGTAGGAGAAGGTTATAAATCGGGACTCCAAAGTTTTGTAGATAAATATATTGTTGATATTAAACAAGAAGAATCGAAAGTACAAACTCCTGATATTCCTGTAATAACTCCTGCTAAAGATACTAAAACACATAATATTGATATTACAAAGAAAGCCGATATCAGCCTTTTAAAAACAAAAGTAGAGATTGTTCTAAAAAAGAAAGGTATTAATAATGTTGTAGCCAGAGTTGCTTTAGTTTTAGATATTTCTGGTTCTATGACAAATCAATATAATTCAGGTGCAATACAAGCATTTCTTGAAAGAATAGTACCAGTGGCTAGTAGACTAGACGATGATGGTAAATTAAATATCTGGTTTTTTGGATCAACATTCAAAAGAACAAGAATAGTAACAGAAAGCAATGTTGATGGCTATATACAAAAAGAATGTGGCGAAACCAAGAGAGCTTTACTTGTTTTTAAGATGCCCTCTCTGATGCTGGAATTAGGTGGTGGTAACAATGAATCCCTTGTAATCCGAGATGTAATCAAGAAATATACTCAAGAAGAAGCTAGTAAGTTACCTACGTTGATTGTGTTTCTTAGTGATGGCGGAGTTACTGATGAGCAAGGAATTAAAAAAGCTATAGTTGATGCAGCAAAATATCCCATCTTTTGGCAATTTGTGGGTTTGGCTGGCTCTAACTATGGAATTTTAGAAAAATTAGACAATATGAATGGTCGCATTATTGATAATGCCAATTTTTTCCATGTAGATGATTTAATAAAAATTACAGATGAGCAATTGTATGAAAGATTACTAAACGAATTTCCTACTTGGATTAAAGAGGCAAGGGCTAAAGGTATATTGAGTGCTTTGTAATGGCAGCCATTGTATGAGTGTATTTTCTACCAATTACTTAATTGCCAATAGGGGTCAAATGATCAATCGATACTGTCGGCGCTTGAGGTATTTGTCTAATTTATTATTGTCTTTAGTTATCCCAACGTTAATTCACCCGACTGTATATCAACGACTAACCGACGATTTGTTAACCATTGACGACCGAGCAAAACTTCTGTTAAATCTTTGCCAACGTGTACAGGTATGTAAAACTCTTGACCGTCAAATAGTACTTGACCAACATAGATTTCAAATTTTACATCTTTGCGTGCAGTTCGCATTGTTTGCTCTCGTAAACGCTCCCAACCAAGTGCATCTATATCTTGCTCATTAATCGCTAACCAATATGAAAAACCTGTATCAAACATCGCCTCAACAGGTAATTCTAATCCATCTGATGTTATTAAACTAATTTCAAAAAGTAGTGCATCCTCATCACCAAAAAAACCGGAAATCGTCATATTGTGCCGCAATCCCCAGACTCATTAATCCGAAAAGCATAGTGGATTTTGCCTGGATGCTGTTTGCGACACTGTAATGAAACTACTTCTAAATCTTTATCAACAAAATATTCTCCACTATCCGGTTCAACTGCAACAAACCAGTTGTAGTGAGTTTCAATTAATTCTGATTTAACTCGCTCAAAAATAGGTTTACAACGTTGGTAAAAAGCCTCGCGTTCGGCTTCACGTCGTGCTTTTTGTTCCTCATTCCACTGAATTTCAGGGAATATTCGTCCCCTGCGTGCGGTACGAGTGGGTTTAGTTTCAGTCATGGCTGATTATATTCGGAATCGCAATACTTATATTTTCTCTCATCCACACATCACAGATTAAATTCGATGAAAAAAGCCTCGCGTTCGGGGGTGTAGTTCCTCCTCTGCCTCCTGCCTTACTCTTGTGTCTCATCGCCTTCCTGCTTTTCTGCTTCCAGAATCGCTAATAAAAGAGCTTCTTCCTGAATTTCAAACTCTTCTTCAGCAATTTCTCCCATATCAAAAGCAAGTTGCAGTGCAAGAAGCTGCTTGCTGAGATTTTCTTTATCATCAATTTCAGTACTTGCTTGTTCTAAAATTTTTTCCCCAAGCCACGTTACCCCCATTAATGGGCCAGTAATCGGTAGTAGTAAGAAGCGCAGAACCATATTAATTTACACTTGTGTAGATTTGTTACAGCCGTCTCACAAGACCGTAATCTTGCTGATGACATTATATAAAACATTACTTAGTCTTATGTTGATGCCAAAATGTGTTGGATTTGAGTTCAGTTAAGGCTTCTTGACATCTGTATTTTATATTCCCGATGTGCAAAAAATTACTTTTACATAAAATTATTACTGACGAGGTACTTAGAGCTTGACAACAGTATTAAATGCATCTCCCCAACGATTTGTCAATACCCCTGCTATTCAACGCATCGCTCAACGTGCTTTGCGCTATCTACAGTCGGGTTTTTCAGTACATTTACGTGGTGCGGCGGGAGTCGGAAAAACTACTCTGGCAATGCATCTAGCTGATTTGCT
Organism: Nostoc sp. ChiQUE02; assembly: GCF_034531305.2. NCBI lineage: Bacteria > Bacillati > Cyanobacteriota > Cyanophyceae > Nostocales > Nostocaceae > Nostoc > Nostoc sp. ChiQUE02. The sequence goes on along the minus strand of NZ_JAVRBN020000008.1, from coordinate 261,788 downwards.
TAACCAGCCGATCATCCTCTTATTTGGAGATGATGAGTTTAAAACCTCAGACTTAATTGGTAATCAATTAGGTTATACCCGCAAAAAGGTTGTTGATAATTTCATCCACAGCGTTGTCAAAGTTGAAGATGAACTTCGACAACACTGGGTTGATGCCCGATTAACCCTAGCTTGTAAAGAAGGATTTACGCTGGTTTACGACGAATTCAATCGATCGCACCCGGAGGTAAATAACGTTTTACTCTCCGTACTTGAGGAGAGGTTGTTGGTATTGCCAACAAATCAACAGCGAGCCGAGTATATCCGGGTTCATCCTAAGTTCCGGGCAATTTTAACATCAAATCCTCAAGAGTATTGTGGAGTCCATGCAACTCAGGATGCTTTGATGGATCGTGTTATTACCATCGATATGCCTCCACCTGATGAACTAACTCAGCAGGAAATTGTAGTTCATAAAACAGGCATAGATTCTGAAAAAGCAGAAAAAATCGTGCGCTTAGTGCGGATGTTTTGGAGTCGATCTGCCTCTGGGATGGGCGGTGGATTACGTTCCTGTCTGATGATTGCTAGAATCTGCCATGAACACGAAATTTCTATCAATTTTGGAGATTCTTACTTTCAAGATATTTGTGCCGATATCCTGCTTTCTCGCACGAATCAACCTCTGATGGAAGCAACTCGGCTACTGGAAGAGGTTTTGAGTGAATTGCATCGTAGTACAAATACTCAATCTCAGCCGGCTGAGATCATACCAGACAGCCAAAATCAGATTGTATTGGAACAACGAGTACCTTACGAGCATGAAGTCTACAACTACCTGTACAAGTCTCCAGGAAGGCGTTTCTCTGATTTGGCAACAGAATTAGGGATCGATCGCAGTCAAATTGTGGCTGCACTCAAGTCTCTCAGAGAACAGGGAGTATTAGTCCAAATGCAGGGCAATGCCGAGTCGCCGAACATCTCACAAACAGTTGCTCTTGATTCTGGCCATTTAATAAACAAATGAGTACTAATACTAATCGGGGAGCTATCACTACATCAACTCAAGGTTCTACCTTGGCAGATATTCTAGAACGGGTTCTGGATAAAGGCATTGTTATCGCAGGAGATATTTCTATTTCCGTAGGCTCCACAGAATTGCTCAACATCCGGATTCGTTTGTTGATTTCTTCTGTTGATAAAGCCAAAGAGATTGGAATTAACTGGTGGGAGAGCGACCCCTATCTTAATAGTCAAACTCGCACCTTATTAGCAACTAATCAACAACTTCAAGAGCGTCTTGCCAGTCTAGAAACAGAACTGCGATCGCTCAAAGCACTCAATCCTATTAATCATCAGAATGCAGGCGATTAGCAAATCAAAAGGTTCCGATTCCGGTTTAGCACCGTTATTACTGACGGTTGTTGAACTGATACGCCAACTCATGGAAGCTCAGGTGATTCGGCGCATGGATGCTGGCACCCTCAACGACCATGAGCTAGATCGAGCTGCCGAAAGCCTGCAACAGCTTGAACAACAGGTTGTTAAGCTTTGCGAGATATTTGATGTTGACCCAGCCGATCTAAATATTAACTTGGGTGAAATGGGAACTTTACTTCCCCAATCTGGAGGATACTACCCCGGTGAAACCTCTAGTCAACCCTCTATTCTAGAACTTCTCGATCGCCTATTAAATACCGGTGTTGTGGTTGAAGGTGACTTGGACTTAGGACTGGCTCAGTTAAGCTTAGTTCATGCCAAGTTAAGACTAGTACTCACCTCTAAACCCCTGTAACTTTTTTATCTACATTCTTCTTGGTAAGACATTTATATGAGTTTTTACATTTATGGAATTTTGACCTTGCCTGCTCCACAAAATTTAAATTTAGAGGGCTTAGATCGGCAACCCGTACAAATTAAAATTTTGGATGATTTTGCAGTAATCTACTCGGAAGCACAGCAAGAGCGTTATTTGGCCAGCCGTCGTAACCTGCTAAGTCATGAGAAAGTCCTTGAGGAGATCATGCAAGCAGGCGATCGCTATTTACTGCCCGTGCAATTTGGACTTTTGGTTTCCAGTTGGGAAAAGGTTTCAGAGCAATTAATTCGTCCTCATCAAGAAGAATTGACGCAATTGCTTGCGAAGTTATCGGGTTGCCGAGAAGTTAGTGTCAAAGTTTTTTGGGATACCGAGGCAGAAATTCAGGGACTATTGGCAGAACACCCAAATCTCAAAACTGAAAGGGATAAGCTAGTGGGTCAACCCCTGAGTATGGAGCGGGTAATCCAAATAGGGCAAGTCATCGAACAGGGAATGAGCGATCGCAAGCAAGGCATCATAGATGTATTTAAAAGCACGCTCAACTCCATTGCGATCGAGGTGGTGGAAAATACTCCCCAAGTGGACACAATGATCTACAATTCAGCCTACCTAATTCCTTGGGAAGCAGAATCACAATTTAGCGAACACGTTGAAGCACTCGATCGTCAATTTGAAAACCGTTTGCGAATTCGTTACAACAATTTCACTGCCCCGTATAACTTTGCTCGTCTTCGATTAACCACTTCCAATTAATTACTTTCCGTGTTGAATAGCAATAAAAATTAAAAATTAAAAATTATTGAAACTTTTAATTTTTTTGAAACAGGACTTACGCAATAACTTTCTAAAACTGTTATTTCTCTGCTTCCTTTGCGGTTCGTTTTTTAATTATTTTGCGTAAGTCCTATGAAAATAAAATTTTCTCTGCCTTTTATTTAAGTAAAATCAATGGACGACATATTTAAAGGATTTGAACATTTATTAGAAATTGCCAAAGTCTTAGAAGAAAAAGTAGAGAAAGGGGAGTTAAAAACTTCTATTCAAATTCGCTCTCATAATCTCAGTAGTATTCCCCGACAAGGCAATATTCCGAGAACAAGTAATTCCAGCCGAGTCAGATCCAATTCCACCGTTGGCACTACACCAATGGATGATACTGATGTCACCCCCCCATCAGATCGGACGAACTCAAAAGCTGCTTGGCAAGGTATCGGCGGCTTGGCTGATGTTCTCCAAGAAATCAGAGAGTTAGTTGAAATTCCACTTAAACGTCCAGATTTATTGGTGAAATTAGGGTTAGAGCCTCCACGTGGGGTTTTGCTCGTTGGCCCGCCCGGTACGGGAAAAACTTTAACAGCCCGTGTTTTGGCAGAAGAGTTAGAGTTAAACTACATTGCCATCAATGGCCCAGAGGTGATGAGCAAGTATTACGGAGAAGCAGAAGCTCGTTTGCGAAGTATTTTTGAGAAAGCAACTCGTTCTGCTCCCTGCCTGATATTTATTGACGAAATTGACAGCCTTGCCCCAGATCGCAGCCAAGTAGAAGGTGAAGTTGAAAAAAGACTAGTAGCCCAGTTGCTTGGGTTAATGGATGGGTTTGCCAAAACCGAGGGCGTACTTGTATTAGCGGCAACAAATCGTCCCGATTATCTCGATCCGGCGCTGCGTCGTCCGGGACGCTTCGATCGCGAAGTTCAGTTTCGGGTTCCCGATCGCAATGGACGATTGGAAATTCTGACGATTTTGACAAGTGCCATGCCCTTGGAGACTTCGGTTAATTTAGGAGCGATCGCCGATTTGGCTGTCGGTTTTGTTGGTGCCGATATCAAAGCTCTTTGTCAAAAAGCAGCCTATATTGCCCTTCGTCGTCAAGTCCCCTCACTCAACAGTCCTGTTCCTGAGAACATGACTATCGTACAGCAGGATTTTCTCGAAGCAATTAAGGAGATAAAACCCTCAGTTCTTAGAGATGTAGCAGTTGAAGTACCAAGTGTCAGTTGGGATGACATTGGTGGATTGGATGATGTGAAACAAAAACTTCAAGAATCTGTAGAGGGCGCACTCCTTTATCCCGAACTATACGAGCAAACCAAAGCCAAGCCTCCCCGTGGGATTCTGTTGTGGGGGCCGCCTGGAACGGGAAAAACATTACTTGCAAAAGCGATCGCTTCCCAGGCTAGAGCCAACTTTATTGCTGTAAATGGCCCAGAATTACTAAGTCGATGGGTAGGTGCCGCAGAACAGGCAGTTAGAGAACTCTTTCGCAAAGCTCGGCAAGCAGCTCCTTGCGTTGTGTTTATAGATGAAATTGATACCTTAGCACCAGCACGGGGACGATTCACTGGTGATTCTGGAGTTAGCGATCGCGTTGTCGGTCAACTTCTCACCGAATTGGATGGGTTGCATGAATGCCCGAAAGTACTGTTAGTAGGAGCAACCAATCGTCCAGAAGCGCTCGATCCTGCCTTGCTCAGAGCCGGAAGATTGGACTTACAGATAAAAATCGATCTACCAGATCGAGCCAGCCGATTAGCGATTTTACGAGTTCACAATCTAGATCGTCCCCTGGTTGATGTCGATTTAGAAACCTGGGCGACAGTTACCGAGGGTTGGAATGGGGCAGACTTGGCTTTGTTGAGCAATCAAGCTGCTTTAAGCGCCATTCGTCGATACCGCGCCCAGGGATTAACTGACTCCAGCTTGATTCAGATTACAAATGATGATTTCCAAGTTACATACCAAATGCTTGCTAATCAGCATCAATCTCAATAGAAGGCAGAAGGCAGGAGGCAGGAGGAAGAGGTAAGAATTTTCATGCTTAATTGTGCCAAAACTAGGCATGAATACTTACTTTAAAAAATGCAGAAGTTCAGAGCGGAAGCTACTTAAGTTATGTTACTAAAGTAAATTTAACTTAAACCCTCTTCCCTCCTGCCTCCTTCCTGTCTCTTGCCTCATCCCAACTACAAATATTTACGCCGTTCTACTTATGTCAATATACGTTTATGCTCTTCTAGTCCCGATCGCATCACCGCTTGTTCTACCTTTAGGGATGGAAAGGAATATTGAACTAGTTTACTCTTCTGGTTTAGCTGCGATCGTAGAGCCGGAAATCTCACTGGAGGCAATACAGGCAACGGATGAGCGTTTACTTCAAGCTGTATTAAACCACGATCGCGTGATTCGAGAACTTTTTCAACAAACTCCCCTTCTTCCCCTACGCTTTGGGAGGGGTTTTACTTCCGTAGAAAAACTGCTGAATCATCTAGAAAACCACCAAGAGCAATATCTAGAAACCCTAACTCAGCTAGCAGACAAAGTTGAGTACAGTGTAAAAGTGACAGCCTGTTCTTTACTTGACGATTCTGACACTATTGATGCCAGGGGAAAAGCCTATTTATTAGCTAAAAAACAACGCTACCAAACACAGCAAGCATTTCAAGCACAACAATGCGAACAGTGGGAACTCTTGAACGAGTTAATTCTCAAAACATATACAAATGTTATCCGTGAAACTCGACACTCAGATGTGCGGCAAATCCACTTTTTGGCACAGCGCAACGATTCAACGCTCAGTACGCAACTGTTTTCTCTCTGGCAGGTACAATGCTCGCACTGGCAATTGGCACTGAGCGAACCTCTACCACCGTATCATTTTTTAAAAAATACTCTCATATAAATTCATAAAAAATCATATTTAAAACTTTACCAGAAAATATAAAGATGAGATAATTTTTTCTTTAATTTTTGTCTAAAAGAATATTGTGAACTTTTTAGTATTTTTTTATTTTGTTATATTTATCTCCTTTTTTGGGAATACTAAACCCAGGAAGAATAAAACACATTGTGTAAGTTTTACCTACTGCTCAATCAGAGCAAGATGAAATAAATAATTAGAGTTGTGGGAGAAAAAGAAAATGGCTGTTGAAAAAGTTAACTCATCTTCAAGTCTGGCTGAAGTTATTGACCGCATCTTGGACAAAGGAATTGTAATTGATGCTTGGGTACGTGTTTCTTTAGTTGGTATTGAACTGCTATCAATAGAAGCTCGGATTGTTATTGCTTCAGTTGAAACTTACTTAAGATATGCCGAAGCGGTTGGTTTAACATCTCAGGCTGCTGTTCCTTCTGCTGCTTAACAGCATATTAGAAAAAGGAGTCTTTATGGCTCCTGTTTAATATTTCTAGTTAACAAAATAGGAGATTTCAGCTGATGGCTCTCAAGAATTTATGGGAACAAGAGCGATTGCAGCGATTGCAAATAACTGCTGAACGCCGTCAACAAGTTAACCAGTGGAAACAGCTAACTCAAAAAGAATTGCAGCTGCAAGCAGATTTGCTTCATCAAGAATTGAGCAGTTTTGTTACCAGCCTTGACAACAACAGAAAGTTACAACAGCAGCAATTTCAGCAAGAGATTCTAGAGCGGCAATTGGAAATATTGCAAATAAAAACAGATGTCTCGCAACGCCAGCAAGAATACCGCCAACAGCGTTCAGCAAAGGCTCAGGCATTATTCCAAAACTTGCAAAATTTCCGGGAAATCTTACATAACAGTGTTTGGGGCGATTACAGTCCCGAACAACCAGTTCCCCCGACTCCTGTTAAAGAAGAGAAATCAGTTGTAACAGTTCCAAAATGGTCAATCTCCCGTTCTGCAATTAAAGCCACTGGTTTTCGTACTTCCGTCAATACCATAGCTAAGAAAGTGCCGATCTTGAATGCGGATACTGCTAAATCTAAAGTGCAGCAATACATTCAGCAAGCCGAAGGAGCTACTCTGATAGAAATTGAAGAGGTGATCGGCTTAAGCCGGGTGCAAACGATAGATATCCTGCGCTCCTTGATCAAGCAAGGGGTACTGGAACAACGCGATCGCCAATACTTTATTCGGCAACAAGCAATTTCTTGACAAACTTAATTCAAGCTCATTTTTTGTATTTGCAGACTAGCGGTTGGGCGATCGCTTGTGTCTGTCGCCTTAAGCAGCAGAGTACAAAATCGATAAGCATTAAAGCTGGTCTATGCTTTGTAGTATTGAACATTTCCATCTTTTTCAGGTCTGTATTGCAACTACATCGGTACAAGCAATTTGCTCAGTAGATGTAACATGGCAACAAGTTAACCTATTAATAATTAGAAAAAGAGCTTAAATCTGTGTTCAAGCTTCCGGCTTTGAACTTTAAAAATATCCGCATTGGAAAGGAATATAACAATCTGGGATAGCTCAATAAATGGTTTGAACTGTGCTATTGGCAATCGCACGATAAAGTTAGTAAGCTGGATTGTTTGAGCAATTTTAATGTAAATGCAAAACTCAAGATATATAAGGAGGTGCGATCCATTGTGAATCAATTGATCGAGCAACTTCAAACTAAATTATTCACAGGCAGGCTAAATCTTGAAGCAAGAGATGGGCCGACTTGGACGCTATATTTTCGTTTAGGACGATTAATTTGGCAGGCTGGCGGTTCTAATGCCGATGAGCGATGGCGACGACACTTGTTGCGGTACTGTTCTAATGTGGATGTGACACAGTTGGAGCAGCTTGTCTCTCCCCAGGAAAATTACCGCGAGTATTCCATTCTTGCTAAGTTGCGAGAACAAAAATTAATCGAACAACAACAACTTGTTAGCCTGATTGCAAGCTCAATAGCTGAAGTCCTGTTTGATATCATGCAGTACATTGAAGCCAAAAGAAATGGCAACAATCCAACAGGGCAGTTGTCACATACTACCGTTGTTGGTGAAGTTCCTGGGGTTCTCCTAGCTGTAATACCAACTGAGGAAGTCTTGAAACAGGCTACACAAGCCTGGCAAGAATGGCGAGATGCAGGACTGGCAACCTACTCGCCTAATTTATTTCCGATCATTCAACAAATTGAGCTACTCCAAGGACAAGCATCCTCTAAAGTGCTGATTTCTCTAGTTGATGGTACAAAAACTTTACGAGGTCTAGGGCAAAAAAGCGGTCGGGATGTCTTAGCTTTGACCCGATTCTTGATGCCATTGGTAAAAGCAGGAGCGATCGCTTTTTCACCTACCCCAAAGCTCAGGCAGGTTGTGATTAGTAAAGAAACTGGCAATCCGTCCAGTGCAGTGAATAATTCCAATTCTTCACTAAAGACAGAAGAGGAGACTGTTATACAAGTTGGGCCGAATTTTAACAAAGTTGCTCCACCAGCGACTGGCAAAGAAATTGTCACTCCATCCAGTGCAGTGAATAATTCCAATTCTTCACTGAAGACAGAAGAAAAGACTATTTTACAAGTTGCCCCCCCAGTGGCTAGCAAAGCAATTATTGATGTCTCAAGACCTTTAGTAGCCTGTGTGGATGATAGTCCGATGATCTGTCGCAGTTTAGAAGAAATTCTCACCCATCAAGGTTATCGCTTTGTTGGCATTCAAGACTCTTTGACGGCAGTTTTAAAACTAATTAAAAGCAAGCCAGACTTCATTTTTTTGGATCTTTTGATGCCAAAAGTGAATGGCTATGAAATTTGTTCTCAAATCCGTAAAACTCCAAGTCTCAAAGATGTACCGGTTGTCATCTTAACGGGGAAAGATGGAATAGTAGATCGGATGCGAGCAAAATTAGTAGGAGCAAGTGACTTTTTGGGTAAACCCGTAGAACAAGAAAAAGTACTCAATGTGCTTCACAAGTATTTAACCGTTTAGGTTGGATCTGAATTAAATAGTTAAGAAATAAACGCAATTATTTTTCAATTTCTGAATTAAATAGTTAGGAAAAAAATGAAAAAAGTTCTTTTAGTTGAAGATAGCCTCACAGAATCCGAAAAGATGACACGTTACCTAGAGCAAGGAGGATATTCAGTTTATGAAGTTCGTAGTGGTGAAGAGGCTCAACTGCGGTTGAAACAACAAAAACCTGACTTGATCTTACTGGATTTGATTTTGCCAGGCCAAAGTGGATTTGAGTTCTGCCGCAAGTTGAAAGCCGATCCGACAACAAAAGCAATCCCGGTAGTGATTTGCTCAACTAAAAACACAGATGTTGATAGAACTTGGGGCAATATGAGTGGTGCCGATGGCTATTTAGTCAAACCTGTAGACGAAAATACCTTGCTCCAGACTGTTAGTAAATTTATTCGCTAAAGGAAACTGGGGCAATGGTACAGAGCAATGATAGTTTTTCTTCGCTACCCATTAATAGCCAATTTCGACTTGAAAACTCTCCCCAAGGAAACAACCAGAGGTTTTTAAGATTTCCGTTGAATGGAAAGGTAAATGGGTTACTCCCATTAGCTGATTTGCGGGGAGTAATTCAGGTTGCACTGACCGAGATTTTACCAGTACCGCAGGTAGCAGAATTCTTGTTAGGCATAATGAATTGGCGGGGAGAAGCGATCTGGATTCTTGATTTAGCAGGTTTGTTGGGAGCTACACACTGGTGTCGGCGGGGAAGTGTGCGTAACTTTGGCATGGCGATGCTTGTTCAAGTCCAGAATCAAACCGTCGGGCTGTTGGTGGAGCAAGTCAATACTATTGAAGTTCACGATCCCCAAGAGCGGTTAGCGATTTCGACATCGATGTTACCTGGCCGACTAGGCTCGTTCTTACAGGGTTACTTTGTGGATTCTCAAGGTAGCCCTTTGATGTTACTTGACACCCATGTTGTGATTCAAGCCCTTCAGCCTCTTTAAAGTTCAGAGCTTCCTACCGAAGAAAGGCAGGAGGCAGGAGGCAGGAGGCAACTATGCTTTGTATCTCGTGCTACGCGTCTCAATACAATTCTTTTTTTAAACTGTAGCTCAGACCCAGCCAGAAAAGACAGTTTTTATTAATACTTCTTTCCTTCTGCCTTCTGCCTTCTGCCTTTCTTAAGTAATTAGCCTCCGCTCTGCATTCTACTTATTAACTCCGACAACCTTCATAGCAAGAAAGATCATGGTAGCGCAACACAATCTTACACCCAGCCAACCTCGCTCAAATCCTAGCAACGGTTATAAGGAAACTGATAACGGGCATACCGTTGATGTACCAGCAAAACAGCAAATCACCTCTGCTCTAGAAGAATTGCGAACTGAACTGGATCAAGCTGATTGGGTGGAAACAGGGCCATTGCGAGAGAGAATCCGCAAGTTAAAAGAACTGCTAAGTGTGTTGCCATATCAAGACGGAGGAGATGGATTAGAGGTAGAACAAGTACAGGCGATCGCTAGCAAAATCCGCCAATTTTCCGATCTAGATATTTTGCTTGCTACTGCTGTCATGGAGGTACAAAGCTCACTGCAAGCCGATCGCGTGGTGCTGTATGAATTTACAAATCCGACGCAGGGGATAGTTGTTGCAGAGGCGATGAGGGATGGCTTTACCCCAATGCTGAAGGAAAAACTGCCCGCCGTCACTTTTGGGTTAGGTTCTGCCAAGCTTTATCAACAAGAAAAATTAGTCGCGATCGCAGATACCTACACTGCAAGCTTGTCTCCTTACCAAAAGCAGCTCGTGGATCGGTTTCAGGTAAGAGCTTGTTTGAGTTTGCCGATTTTAGCAAAAGATGGGGTTTGGGGTTTGTTGGTAGTGCAGCAATGCACTGCTGCTCGCCAGTGGCAGAATGCTGAAATTCAGTTACTAAAATTAATCGAGCAGGAATTAGAAGCGCAACTGCAAGTTGCCGCGATCCAGGCTGCGTTGCAACAAGAAGTGGAAAAAGACCAAATCCTGGTCGGTGTAGCGAATAAAATTCTCCAGTCCAAAGATGCGGATACCATCTTTCGTGTTGCCACCCAAGAAGTGCGACAGTCACTAAAATGCGATCGCGTCGCAATTTATCGTTTTCAGCCAGATTGGAGTGGGGAATTTGTAGCTGAATCTGTTGGATCTGAGTGGGTTTCTCTATTAGAAGAACAGCGAAACAACCCAGCAATTATCAATAACGTTAACTATTGCAGTGTTAGGAACCTTGCAGACGAAGGCGGATTGGCTGGGACAACAGGGCGATCGCACATTGCAGACAGCTACATTCAGCATACCCAAGGCAAAAATTTCCATCGCGGACAGATTTATCGAGTCACTAATGATATCTATAGTGCTGGCTTTTCTGACTGCTATATCAAAATTTTAGAAACCTATCAAGCCAAAGGATACATTATTGTTGCCATCTTCCAGGGAGAAAAGTTGTGGGGCTTACTGGCTGCTTATCAAAATTCTCAGCCTCGTCAATGGAAAGATAGTGAAGTTCGATTGATGGTGCAGGTTGCATCTCTGTCTAGTATTGCGATTCAACAGGTGCAATATCAGCAACAACTTTATAATCGCTCTGAGGAGTCAGCCAAACTTGTTGAACGAGAACGTACTGTTTTCGGCATCATTGAAAAGATTGGGCAAGCAACGGATCTTCGCACCCTTTTCCGCATTACAACCCAAGAGTTGCGGCGATTTTTAAAATGCGATCGCGTTGTCGTTTATCAATTTCATCCAGACTGGAGTGGAGAAGTTATCGCTGAATCTGTAGCTGCTGGTTGGTCGTCACTGTTGGAGATGCAGGAACAAGACAGCATTTTAAAAACAGGTCTGATGTCTTCAGAACGTTGTAATGTTAAGGACTATGGCTCCCCTGTTAAACCTGATGCCGATACCTATCTGAAGGAAACCCAGGGTGGAGTGTACACCAAAGGAACGCGCTTTCGTAAAGTCAACGATATTTATGCTGCTGGTTTTTCACCTTGCTATTTAGAAACATTAGAGAAGTTCCAAGCCAAAGCGTACATCATTGTTCCCATCTTCCGCGCTGGTAATCTTTGGGGTTTGTTAGCAGCCTATCAGAATTCTGATGTTCGGAAATGGACTGAGGAAGAAACCGGTGCTTTGTTGCAGATCGGCGAACCGTTGAGCATTGCCCTCCAGCAAGCTGAATATATCGAACAGCTACGATTAAAAAATATCGAAATGACACAAGTAGCTGAAGTAGAACACGCCATCGCCCGAATGACGGAGAGAATGCTTCATTCCCAACACCCAGAAACAATTTACCGCACTACCTTGGCAGAATTGCGGCAGTTGTTCAAATGCGATCGCCTAGCAATATATCGCTTCAACTCCGACTGGAGCGGTGAATTTATTGCTGAATCTGTAGGAAGTGACTGGGTGCCTTTGGTTGGTCCCGATATCAAGACCGTATGGGAAGACGAACACTTACAGCAAACCGAAGGCGGGCGCTATCGCAACAATGAAACTTTTGCCGTCAATGATATCTATACTGTTGGCCATGCCCAGTGCCACATCGACCTGTTAGAGCAGTTCCAGGCTAAAGCCTACACCATCGCCCCTATTTTCGCTGGAAACAAACTTTGGGGTTTGTTAGGAGCTTACCAAAATAGCGGTCCGCGCCAGTGGAATTCCGAGGAGGTGCGATTGCTGACCAAATTGGGCATTCAGTTGGGGTTAAGCGTGCAGCAAGCCGAGTACATCGGAGAACTGAAAACGAAAAATGCAGAGTTGGCGCGGGCAGCAGAAGAGGAACAAGTGCTGACAGGGATGGTGGAAAAAATTCGCCAAGCTCAAGAAGCAGATACAATTTTCCTGAATGTGCTGCCAAGTTTACGCAAACAACTACAGTGCGATCGCCTTGCAGTATTTCGCTTTCATCCCGACTGGAGTGTGGAGTTTATTGCCGAATCCGTAAAAGATCAATGGCTGTCTTTAGCTAGTTCCGATATCAAAACGATGTGGATGGACGATCACTTACAAGAAACTCAGGGCGGACGCTATCGCAATCATGAAACCTTTGTTGTCAATGATATCTCCACTGCCGGTCACGTTCAGTGCTACGTAGAGATATTAGAAAAAATCCAGGCCAAAGCTTACGCGATCGCTCCGATCTTTATTGGAAACAAACTCTGGGGCTTTATAGGAGCATACCAAAATACTGGCCCTCGGCAGTGGAAATCCAAGGATGTGCAACTGTTGCGAAAAGTAGCTGTGCAAATGGGTATAGGCTTGCAACAGGTTAAGTATATCGAACAGCTCAAGAAGAAGAATGCAGAGTTAGCCAGAACCGCAGAAGGGGAACGAGCGCTGACACGGCTGGCAGAAAAAATCCGCCAAGTTCAAGAGCTAGATACGATTTTCCGCAATGCCCTACCAGAATTGCGATCGCACTTGGAATGCGATCGTCTAGCCGTGTATCGCTTCAATCCAGATTGGGGCGGAGAGTTTATTGCCGAATCCGTAAGTCGTGAATGGGTGGCTTTGGTTGGCCCCGATATCAGGACTGTATGGGAAGACGAACACCTACAACAAACCCAAGGTGGACGCTATCGCAACAACGAGACGTTTGTGATTAATGACGTTTACACTGCTGGTCATGCCCAGTGCCACTTGAAAATTTTAGAGCAATTCCAGATTAGAGCCTATATCATCACCCCGATTATTGCCGGAAACAAGCTCTGGGGTTTGTTAGGAGCTTACCAAAATAGCGGGTCGCGGCAATGGCAAGATAATGAAATTAACTTGGTAACGAAAATCGGCACGCAGTTTGGCGTTGCCGTCCAGCAATCGCAGTACTTACAACAAACCTTAACCAAGAATGAAGAACTGATCAAACTGGCAGAACGGGAAGTAGCAAACGCCCGATTTTCCTATCGCCTGCCAAGTCGGTTAACAGAGATGGCTCAAAGTCATAGTAATGTTCTGGAATTTGTCCAGTTTGCTACCCACGAACTTCGTCAACTGCTGAAAGTAGATCGAGTTGGAGTTTACCGTTTCGAGCCTGATTGGTCTGGAGAATTTGTCGTTGAGTCTGTGACTGGGGATTGGCCTAAGCTTGTGGGAACTAGCCTTGCCAGAGTTAGAGATACCTATCTCCAGTACAACCAAGGAGGGCGTTATGTCCGCAAAGAAAGTTTGCGGGTTGACAATATATATAGTGTCGGCCATGACGAATGTCACATCCAATTGTTAGAAATGTGGGGAACTAAAGCCTACATGATTTCGCCGATTTTTCAAGAAAATCGGCTATGGGGGTTGATGGGAGTTTATCAAAATAGCGCATCGCGCCAGTGGGAGCAATCCGAGGAGGATGTTCTCAACCAAGCCAGTGTCCAGATTGGTCTTGCCCTGAATCTTGCAGATTACCTAACACAGGTGCGTATTCAAGAGCAGCAACTAGCAGAAGCAGCAGAGCGCGAACGCACCGCCCGCGAAAAACTCCAACAAGGAGCAATCCGCGTTCTCATGGCTTTGGAACCATCCTTCAGAGGCGATCTTACCGTTCGAGCGCCCCTATCTGAAGATGAAATTGGGACGATCGCCGATGGTTACAACACTACGATCCAAAGTTTGCGAGATTTAGTGCGACAAGTGCAGATTGCTGCTGGCAGGGTGAGTGAAAATTCCAGCAATAACACTACCTCAGTAGTGAAACTATCTGACCAAGCTCAACAGCAGGCAGAACGGCTGGAAAACGCTCTGGAACAATTACAAATGATGGTAACTTCCACCCAGATAGTCGCTGCTGATGCTCAAAAAGTCGGACAGGCGGTGCAAAGAGCTAATAACACCGTCCAAGCTGGTGATTCCCTGATGGAAAGAACCGTAGATGGCATTTTGGAGATTCGGGAAACGGTGTCGGAAACAGCGAAGAAGATTAAACGCCTCGGTGAAGCTTCTCAGAAAATCTCGAAAGTAGTAAGTCTGATTGAAAACTTTGCTACTCAAACTAATTTGCTGGCTCTCAATGCTGCGATCGAGGCTACCCGTGCTGGAGAGTATGGCAAAGGCTTTGCGGTGGTTGCAGATGAAGTTCGTTCCCTAGCTTATCAGTCAGCTAGTGCTACCACAGAAATTGAGCGACTCGTGCAAGAAATTCAAGCTGGCACTAACGAAGTTACCGAAGCAATGGAAATAGGGATTAGCCAAGTTGTCCAAGGCTCGAACTTGATCGATGAGACTCGTCATTCCCTAAGTGCGATCGTGGTAGCTACCAACGAAATTGGTGGACTAGTACAAGGAATTACCCAAGCAGTTTCCCATCAAAGTCAGCAATCTCAGATGTTGACAGAGGCGATGATGGATGTTTCGGCGATCGCCCGCAAGACTTCAGAAAGTGCCATCCACATTTCCGAGTCTTTTGAGGAACTACGGATGACTTCACAACAACTGGAAACCAGCGTTAGCCAGTTCAAAGTTGACTAATCTCGCAAAATGTGTTATGAACCCCGATCCCAGTAATCAAGAGCAGGCTTTTCTTGCGGAAGCGGCAGAGTTGTTGCAAACCATTGAGCAGAATCTAATCGGTCTACTTGATGAAAAAACAATAGAAAAAGTTCATGCCTTGATGCGAAGCGCCCATACTATCAAAGGGAGTGCTGCCAGTGTTGGGCAAGAAACTATTCAGACAATTGCCCATCATTTGGAAGATGTATTCCAAGCGTTATACGCTCCAGAATTAGAAATCGATCCAGAATTGGGTGCTTTGCTTCTAGATGCTTATGAGTGCCTGCGAACTCCATTGAGTGCAGCTTTGATGGGCTTATCCTGCAATGAGGCAGAAATACTCGATCGCACTGCCTCAATCTTTGCCCAACTCCAACATAAACTAGGCGACTTTTTTGGTCGTGAGGCTCCGCTTCCCAGTTCGGAAGAACTTGGCTTTGATGTGGTAGAGTCAATCTTTTCCGGGAGTGTACTTCAGGATTTGCAACAGCTGGAAACTGACATTCAAAGCCAAGATCCGCAACAAATTCAAACAACACTCAACTCCCAAGCAGAATTTTTTGTCGAACTAGCAGCATCTTATGGCTTATCTGGATTGGAAGAAATTGCCCAGGCGACCCTAAACGCGCTCAAAGCGCATCCAGACAAAGTATTGGAAATCGCTCAGGTGGCTTTAGAAAATTTTAAAGCGGCTCAAGCAGCAGTACTGGCAGGCGATCGCACTCAAGGGGGAGAAATATCTCCACAATTGCGAGAATGGGCAGAAATAACTACTCCTGTCCAAGAACTGCAAGGGCAGCCAGTTGCGATCGCTGCCCAACCAACACAAACGACTACAACTGAGAATCAGCCATCTCCCCTCCTCAGTGCCAGCGAAGCGGAATCAATTTGGTCGTTTTTCCCGAAGCGGACTGATAACTCCCTACCAAAAACACCGGAGGTACTGGCACCTATTTCTCAGGATTCGGTAGTAGCACCCTCTGCCATAGAGCGGATTTTACAGTCAATCTGGATCGGAGATCCACAGACATCCTGCCGATACTCAGACTCAGATCGGCCAGCCTCTCCACCACCAGCGCCAAGCCTCCAGGCTCAGTCATCGGCATCACTTCCCAGTATCCGAGTAGCGATAGAACAGCTCGATCGCCTCAGCCATACAATTGGGGAATTGCTAATCAGCGAAAACCAACAAAACCTGCAATCTAACCACATCCACAAAGCAGCTCAGGACACTCTACTACAGTTTTTGTACTGTCAACAACAACTTAGTAAAGTTTTTACTTGGTCGGATCGACATCTGCTGCTTCCCGAACGCAAGCAGCGACATATACATGGATCTCCACGAGTTATCTCTGCTACCGAGGCACAATCAAATTTTGATGCCTTAGAAATGGATAACTATAGCGAGTTGCACATTCTCCTGCAAAATCTTACAGAAGACATGGTGCAATTAGGAGAACGGATTGAGGCTGTTAATGGCTTAGTTCAGCAATCTCGTTTCAGTCTCGGAAAGCGCAAGCAACTGCTTTCAGGAGCGCAGGAAGATTTGCTGCAAGCCAGAATGGTTCCACTGGGAACAGTGTTGAATCGATTACCCCGGCTGCTGCAACAGATGGTAGCAACTTATCATAAGCCTGTTGAACTCAAGCTTGGCGGTACGAAGGTACTGGTGGATAAAGCCATTTCTGAGCAGTTGTACGATCCCTTGCTGCACATGATTCGCAATGCCTTCGATCACGGCATTGAACCGGTAGAAACCCGCCGCCAGCAGGGTAAACCAGAAACCGGAACAATTACAATTCAAGCTTATCATCAAGGCAACCGCACTACTATTGAGGTACGGGATGATGGTCGAGGCTTTAACTGGGAATCCATTCGTCAGCGAGCTATAGAAAAACACCTGCTGACTCCCGAACAAGCCGCCTACGCCTCAGAAGACCAACTGGCAGAGTTATTATTTGAACCAGGCTTTTCTACCGCCAAGCAGATTGGTGAGTTATCTGGTCGTGGTATCGGCTTAGATGTTGTTCGCACTCAATTGCAAGCTTTACAAGGTTCGATTGTGGTGCGATCGATTTCAGGGCAGGGAACCACCTTCATGCTGCAATTGCCTCTGAGCTTGACAACGGCACGCTTGCTTGTTTGTCAATCTCAAGGTATTACTTATGGCTTGCTATCTGAAGGAATTAGCCAGGTTTTATTACCGCAGCCAGAGCAGATTCAAGTCCAGCAATCTTTACACGGGCAAGGCAGCCAGAAATTCTGGCAGTGGGGAGAAGGGCAAAGTCAGCAACTAGTTCCCATCCGCCCGCTTGCCAATTTGCTGGATTACAAATATCCTTTATTCACCCAAGACCACAATTTAAACCTAAGTCCTTTTCCAGTCAAACAACGAAACACCGTCGAACCTCTGCTGCTGTTGGAAACAGAGCATCAATATCTGTGTTTGCAAGTCGATCAGATTTTAGTCGAGCAGGAATTAGTAATTAAATCCCTCGGCAGAGTCCTGACTTTACCTAGTTACATCCAAGGCTACAGCGTGTTGGGTAATGGTAGTCTTACCCTAATTGTTGACCCGTTGGAGTTAGTTCGGCAAACCTGGGAGACAGATATGATGCCGACTTCCCCGGCTTCAAGTCTTGCAACTAGACTATTGCCCGCGCTTGAGCCTGTTCTTACTCTAGAGGGGCAGCAATTCGAGCTAACTACGCAACCGCAACAACAGCCGATGGAAATCAATACAGCCGTTGCTCAACCTAACCGACTGACAGTGTTAGTGGTGGAAGATTCGGTTGTACAAAGACAAAGTTTGGTGCAGACGCTCCAGAAAGCCGATTATCAAGTATTGCAAGCAGGCGATGGTCGAGAGGCGATCGCGCAAATGCTGCAACACGGTGATGTCGATCTAGTGATTTGTGACATTGAAATGCCGCGTATGAATGGATTTGAGTTTTTAGAACACCATCGCCAAGACGAGCGTTTGTACGGGATTCCTGTGGTGATGCTGACTACTCGTAGCGGACAGAAGCACCGCCAATTAGCTTTAGCTCTAGGGGCGAAAGCTTACTTGACCAAACCCTATTCAGAACAGAACTTTCTAGCCGCGATCGCTGAACTGGTTCATACCTGAGATAAGGCAGGGGGGCAGAGGGGCAGGGGAGCAGAGGAGTAGATGAAGATGGAAAAAGAACCAATTAAAAATCATCAAGACTTGAAAGTTTATCAAATGGCATTTGATGCAGCCATGAAAATCTTTGAACTCTCTAAAAAGTTTCCTGTCGAGGAGCGGTATTCATTAACTGATCAGATTCGTAGATCGTCACGTTCTGTTTGTGCAAATCTAGCTGAAGCTTGGAGAAAGCGTAGATATGAAGCAGCTTTTGTGGCTAAACTCAATGACTCTGAAGCAGAGGCAGCAGAAACACAAACATGGATTGAATTTGCTGTTAAGTGCAATTATTTGGATGTTGAATTAGGCAGAGAATTATATGGAATCTACAATCGGATCTTAGGTGGTTTGGTAAATATGATTACTGACCCCTCACCTTGGCTAATGAAACGTTAATATTCTTTCTCCCCTGCCCCTCTGCCCCCCTGCCTCTCTGCCCCTCTGCCCCTCTGCCCCCCTGCCTCTCTGCCTCTCTGCCCCTCTGCCTCTCTGCCCCCCTGCCTCCTGCCCCCTGCCCCTCTGCCCCTCTGCCCCTCTGCCCCTCTGCCCCCCTGCCCCCTAACCACAGTTTTCAACACCGACCGACTTATGCTTAACACTCCCTTTCCGTTTAAGCGATTATCTGGCGCTGTGAGCGAACGCGACTCATTACGAGTCGTTGTTTTTGCGATCGCAGACTATTTATTTGCCCTGCCAGTTGGTGCAGTTCTCAAGGTGATGGCTTGTCCCTCTATTAGCAGTACGGTTGAAAGTGGTATCGGGATGGTTGATTTGGGAGCGCAAACGATCACAATTGTAGACTTGCGCCAGAAGTTCATTCAGCAAGTACAAGGCCAACAGGTGCATCAAGTTCCCTCTGCGGTTGACACTTCAGGGCGCTTCCTACTTCTGACTCAAACCCGGACTGGGGAAATTTGTGGCATTCCTGTGGACAAGCCCCCTGCTTTAATCGATATTCCTTTGGAAGCTGTGCGTCCCGTGCCGTGGTCTTATCGGCAAGTGGCGGAGTTAAGCTGTGTTAGCCACATGGCTGTTTTGCCTGTAGCACCAAACGAGGAACCACTCAAAGTCCTTCTTCTTGGTATGAGCCAGATATTGGCTGATAAGTTGGGGTTGCCCGGAACAACCCCAACCTTGGCTCCTGGGCTGACATCAGGCGAACAACGGCAAAGATTTCTGCGTTTTTCCTTGGGGAATCAAGGAAGTGGATTGCTACCATTCCACTCATTACAGGACATTATTGATCTTGCTAGCCAAGAAATTTCCCCAGCCCCGGCCTTACCAAGTTGGATTTTAGGTTTCTATAATTGGCAAGGACAGATGCTGCGGGTGGTTGACTTAGAACATTTGCTTGGTTATGCGCCGCTTTTGAAGCGGCAGTCACGACCAGAAAAGCCAATGGTTCTAGTTATCGAGCTGCAAAATCAGGTAATCGGGTTTTTGGTGGCTCATGTCTACGATGTAGAGTGGCAGGATTTACAGCAAGCACAATCGGCACCAACCGACTTTTCCCCAAACAAACTACTAAATTTTGTTCGAGGTATTCTGCCAGGCGATCGCTGGATTTTAGACACCAGAGCGATCGCCCAGACATTGCAATGGCAAACCCACTGATAAGAGGCAGGGGGAGGGGAGCGGAGGGGCAGAGGGGCAGAGGGGAAAGAACTTGGTATTTGAACTCTTCTTTGCTCCCCTGCTCCCCTGCTCCCCTGCTCCCCTGCTCCCCTGCTCCCTGCTCCCCTGCTTTTTTATTTGACTTGATGCTGCCAAGGAGTTTTCCGTGACGATCGCAACTTTAGACGCTAATTCTGAAACCCAGCCTGTTGAAAATGAAATCCAGATAGAAGAAATTTTGGCTAATGTGGCTCTAATCAAAGCAGTCTTTCAATCTGCTAAGGGGCCAAAGGTCGCTCAATTGCAGCAGAAGGTAAGTCAAATCGAAGCTTTTATCCAAGCTTTGGCTAAGGATTCGCCCAGTGACAACGATCAAAATGTTCGAGGGGCTTTTCAACTCCAGCGAGAACAACTTGCGGCCATCGATCGCCAAATGCAGCAAGCAAAAGGTCAAACTGCACTTTTGGAGGTTACAGTCACCGCCCTTCGAGATATTCTCAACGCCGATCGCGTTTTGATTTATCGTTTTGAGGAAGATAATCGCAGTCGAGCGATCGCTGAAGCTATACAAGCAGGTTGGACATCCCTGCTCAACCAATCCCTACCGATAAATTTGTTTGTTAATAAACCCGATGTTGGCGACGGACAAAACTCGCAGGGCAACCTAACTGAAGTATTAGAACTAACTCCCCGCCAACAGCAATTTTGGCAACGCTTTCAGGTGCAAGCTAGCCTCTGCTTGCCCTTGATTGTCAAACAACAGCCTTGGGGTTTTTTAGTTATTCATCATTGCCTTCAACCCCGACAATGGCAGGAAGCAGAGCGCAGTTTGCTACAACAAGTAGGAATGATGTTGACAATTAACTTGCGCTGGGCTGAAATAGTAGCTCCACCTGCTCAACAACTGTCATCGCCTCCCCAAAAAGCTGAATCCTGCGATCGCTCTGAGTTACTAGTGCCATTTCAGCAGGTGAGCCAGGCTGTACAAGAAGGAGCAAGAATCGCCGAGCTTGCCGGCGAGCATTTAATGTCTATTCAAGATACTGTTGCTGTTACTAATAAACAGCTGCAATACCTTGGTGAATTTTGCCAGCAAGCTTCTGGCTTTGTTCACCTTGTGGAAGGCTTGAATAGCAAAATTCAGATTTTGTCCCTGAATACAGCCATCGAAGCCACAAAAGCTAGCGATCAGGAAAGAGGTTTGTTAGCTGCTGCCGAACAGGTGGAAATTCTCGCCCGTCAAGCCCGCGACAGCACGCTAAATATAGAGGAATGGTTCCAGGAACTTCAGGTGGCAGCAGGAGACGTTGCTTCTGCTATCGAACCGTGCGATCGCCAAATCAGTGCCGGGCTGGAGTCAATCGCGCAAATCCAGGAGCAATTCAGAGCGATCGCCGACATCGCTGCTTGTACCCTCAAATGAATGTCGAAGCCATAGAATTGTCACAAACCCCATAGAAACTGAGAGTTGTTTTCATGAGTACCGATTTTGTCCCCCAACCGCAGAACGACGATCGCTTTCTAGAAGAAGCGATCGATCTGTTACTGTTCTTGGAGCAGGAGTTGCCTAATTATACAAAAGACAGTAACCCTGGTACAGCTTTGGCTCTCATGGAAGCTGCTAGCTCTCTGCATTCGATTGCCATAGCAGCCGAGCTAGATGCCATTGCCATAGTTGCGGCTGCACTAGAAGAGATTTTTCAGCTGCTGCATCAGTATCGAGCAACTGTCAACGCCCCAATCGCCTCCCTGTTGTCGGAAGGATTAGATTGCCTACAGATGTTGTTGATGGCATTTTTAACAGCCTCGCAAATTGACGAAGTAGAAATTCTGGAGCGGATGTCTGCCATTGTTGCTCGTCTACAAGCAGAATTTGGTGATCGCCAACAAAGCGTTATCCCCCAGGAAACAAACCTTGAGACATCAATAGAGCAACCGCAGGAACATCAACCAGTTATTCAGTTTGGCGATCGCTTGGCCGAGGTAGAATCTTCTGCGGCTCTACCAGAGCAATTTATAGTTAAAGACAAGGAAAGTCTTGATAGGGAACTAATAGATGAAACTACCCTCCAGTCTGGCAGCCTTGTTTGCGTAGATACCGAGCAGCTTCCTATCAAAGTAGGGGAACTAGCAAACCCGAAGGAGTATGGAGAAGAAGATTTTCATGCTTGGTTGGGGGATTTTTCCCTGCCTACTGAAGCATCCCTAGTTAAATCTGTTAGCGATCGCCATCCACTCTCTTTGCAAGAATCGATTTCTACCATTCTTGCAACAAGTATTCCAGCCGCTACACCCATCAATATTAAGCATCTCGAACAACTAAACGCGCTAGTTGCAACATTATTAACTACATATAATCAGCAAGCCTGTCAAGAAGAACAACAGCAACATACAATCGGGCGGTTGCTCCGACAAGTTAAACGATTACAACACCTGCTCGATAACCTACAGGAATGGTCAGGACGTTTAGCAGCAATTTCAGATACCCTTTCTCCCCTAGCTGCTTCTCGCTCTCAGCAATTATACAGTACTCTGCAATCTGTTTTGACCCAAGCGTCTCAGGTGGCATCAACTGTTGATTCGCTCAATAACAATCATCACCAACTCAAACAAGAACTCATACAGCAGGAAAAGTTACTTAACCATTCTGCCAATTTAGTCAAAATAGTTACAACTATTCCTTTAAAAGTAGCCTTAGAACCGTTGCATCGGCTTTGGTCTCAGTTACAAGCTCTACAAGATAAGTCTGCTAGACTACATTTACAAATTAGCGATATCCAAGTCGATCGGGCATTTAGCGATCGCCTCCGTGTCCTTCTGTTGCATATAAGTTGCTATTTACTAGAGCAAAGCATTGAGTCTGGTCAAACGCGCCAACACCTTGGTAAAAATAGCAATGGTATCATCGAAATTCAAGTTTATCAGCAAGGAAATCAACTGATTATTGATGGTTGTGATGATGGTGCAGGACTTAACTTATCTCAAATTTATCAACCTGCTTTAGCCCAGGGGTTCGCCCTGACAAAACCAGGGGATATGTTACAAGTGACTGAACTGGTACTTGAGCCAGAGGTTTCATCTGTTTTATGCGATCGTGCTGCCTTAGAGTTAGGAGTAGAATTAACTGAAGTTTGCAAGCAATTAACAGCTATTCAGGGAAGAATAGTATTGAAGTCTAAAGCTGGACATGGTACAGCTTTCTCGCTCCAAATTCCTCTCGATCAAAAAATTGCTCAACTTATCGTCTGTCAAGCTAACTCCAGAGTCTATGCATTTATTGCCGATTCTGTAGAGCAGATTTGTCTATCCCAGTCCGAACAAATTATCCAAACTCAAGCGGGACGCATGTTATTTTTGCAGCCTTCTGGCAGATCCAGTGGCTTCCTTGGTTGCGATGGTGAGCATTTAACAACAGAAATGCTCGTCCCTATCCACTTATTGAATGATGTGCTGATTTGTCCTAACCACCTTCCCACCTCAGTTACTACTTACAGTACAGATACACTAAATGCTTTCAAGCAGGATAAGCCTTTATTAGTATTTCGTTACTTAGACAAACGATGTGCTTTAGAAGTAGATAGCATTATCGGCAAGCAATCCTCTGCGATCCATCCTCTGGGGGAAGCAATCCCAGTTGCTGCTTATATACAAGGAACTAGCATTCTTGCCAATGGGCAACTTAGCCTGGTTTTGGATGGTCAGCTTCTCACAAAATCTCTAGCTTGAACCCAATATCTGCCGAAAAAAACTAGAGCCGCAAAGTTTGCTAGAGAAGTAGTTGCTCAAGAGTAGCCAAGTAAGCTTCAGGATTTCGACGGAATCGAAGTTGTTCAATGCAATTAAGTTGATGTAGAGCGACAAATAATTTGTCGCTCTACAACTCACACCGGAAATGTCGGCTCAATATTTGGCAGTAAAGCAGCCAGAAAATTTGAAGAAAGTTTTTAATTGATAACTCTGCTGCTAATTTAACAACACCAATAACTAAATTTAAAAATTAAAAAGAGAAATCCTAGTATTGTTTAGCTGTGCTAGGATTTCCCTTTGGGAATTGACCCTTCGATTCCCTCAACATACCAATCCATCGCCAGTTGTCCTTGATCATCCAACACCTTACCCTTTGGTACTCGCACTACCCCTTTTTGGTCTTTCACCGGGCCATCAAAAGGATGTGCAGTACCCTGAATAAACTCATCGCGCTTCGCATTTACCAGTTGTTGCACATCAGCCGGAATCACCTGATTCATTGGGGAAATATCCACCATTCCTTCACCAATGCCATCCCAAACCTCTTGAGATTTCCAAGTATTACTCATTACAGCTAAGGCTTTATCTGTATAGAATTTGCCCCATTTGTTAATAGCTGATGTCAGGTGGGCTTTTTGACCATACTTACTCATATCAGTGTTGTAACCAAAAGCATAAATGCCTTTTTCTTCAGCCAGCTGAACAACGGCACCAGAGTCAGTATGCTGCGTCAGTACATCCGCACCTAAATTGACCAAAGCTTGAGCTGCTTCTCTTTCTTTAGCTGGATCGTACCAACTTTGTACCCAAAGTACCTTAACTTTTGCTTGGGGATTTGTTAGCCGTACTCCTTGAGTAAATGCACTTATTCCCCGAATTACTTGTGGAATTGGATATGCGCCAATAAAACCAACTACATTCGATTTTGTCATCTTACCAGCAATTATGCCGGTTAAGTAACGCGGTTCTTCAAAACGTCCCAGATAAGTGCCGACATTGGCAGCATGTTTGTATCCTGCACAGTGTTCAAAGACAACATCACTAAAGTCCTTGGCAACTTTAATTGTTGGATTCATATACCCGAAGGAAGTTGTAAAAATCAACTTGTTACCATCTAATGCTAGTTGGCGAATTACCCGTTCAGCGTCAGCACCTTCGTTGACATTTTCGACAAAGGTAGTTTTTACCTTATCTTGAAGATTGGCTTCCATCTCTCTGCGGCCTAAATCATGGGCATAATTCCAACCAAAATCACCCACAGTACCTACATAAACAAATCCCACCTTGAGAGGTTCATTTACTACCACAGACGACGCTGAGGGGGACACATCCGGCTGTGAATTGGAACTTCTACCTTGAACACAACTAGTTAAGACAAAGCTAGATCCTGCTAAAGTGACATACTTTAGAAAATTCCGACGATCCATATTTTATTGATTGGGTTTACCTGGGTAAAAAGGTTTTTCTTATTGCTGGTAGCACTGGATACGGTTTAAATTGGCTAATTATTTAATTTTAGCTTTTTATTTTTGCCATCAATTTACTTAAGAAAAAAGACAAATAATGATTAATTTTATATAAAATCACAAAACTTTTTGGTTCTTCAGTACTTGCTATGCCAAATTATTAGTTCCAATTATAGAATAATACTATAAGTTGTATCAAAAATTACTAATATCACTGCTTAAAGTGACATATAAAAAATATTTATTGTTAGCTGTACCAGCTTTTTGATGCAACGATAATCACAGGTTGACGAAATTTTCTTTGGCAGACAAGCTAGAGAGAAGGGTATATTCCCTTAAGCCATCCTAGTCTGCGGCAATGCTCCGTGCCTCTACCGTTCCTCAAAGGCCACTTACTACAACGGAGGTGAAGGGAGTCCTTCATTGTAGTAAGTGGTACGGGTAACTAAAGTAACGCAAGTGACTACCTAAACTACGTAGATTTTAGTTTTGAACGTTAACTAAACTGTATTGAGGAATAGCTTACCTATTTTCTTAGTTCCGGCAAAGCTTCCACCAAGTGGTTTGTAAAAATGATAAAAACTGCTTTGATATCTTGCTTCTCCTGTGACTTTTTAGTAGTCACAGTCATACCTATGCAAATTTTAGAAAAAATTTACTCAGCGATTTTCTATCACTCCTTGAGTGATTCGCTGTTTAAGTACACGATAAAAAAACAATGGAATGCCTATAAGATAACGGTCTGATAGACGAGTCGGTTCAGTAATTAAGCGCGTTAGCCACTCAAGACCATTATCAGTCAGCCAACGCGGACCGCGATATATAGAGTCAGTATAAAAATCTAGACAAGCACCTAAAGGTAAAAATACAGAAGTTTCAATTTTATTGAAGTTATCTAAAATCCAGCGTTCCTGTAACGGCATACCAAAACCAATATATAAGATATTTGGTTGAAATTCATTAATTTTTTCTATTACCAAATCATTCTCTTTTCCTGATTTATCAAAATAACCATTATGACCCTGTATGCGTAAATTAGGCGCAATTCCTAGTAACTTAGCAATTGCCTTATCCACTACGCCGGGTTTTCCAGCTAACAAAAATAAAGAAAGGTTTTCTTTCTCACATTTTAATGCTAAATCTTCTATGTAATCTGGCGCTGTCATGCGATATACAGATTGAATTGAATAACCGCTGAATTTAGCTCCTAGTAATACACCAAATCCGTCACAAAATACTAAATCAGCCTTATTTAAAAAATCTCGATACCAAGATTTTTCATACGCAAAATTCATAGCTCTGATATTCACATGCCCTACAATTGTCTTTTTTTTGCTTTTTGCTGCTTCTATTAAATAATCAATTAATTCTTGTACTCTAACTTTATGGAATCTTGTATCAAACAACTTTATTTCAGGAAAAGTTTTCATTTCTGTACTTGTTTTCATTTCTTTACCTCATTTATGATGCAGTATACTAACTTTATAAAAATACAAACAATAAAAATAATAGTTTTATTGTTCCTAATATTAAATTCATACTTTTTAACATTTGTTATCCTTATACAGAATGAA
Source organism: Nostoc sp. ChiQUE02 (assembly GCF_034531305.2). NCBI lineage: Bacteria > Bacillati > Cyanobacteriota > Cyanophyceae > Nostocales > Nostocaceae > Nostoc > Nostoc sp. ChiQUE02. Next base: position 235,241 of record NZ_JAVRBN020000008.1, on the reverse strand, counting down.
TTGTATACTTTTTAAATTTGGTATTTAACACATAGCGTAAGTCGCTTGAGCATAAGGGTAAACGTAGAACTAAAATAATTGCATATCTTAATGAAGATTGCTCTCAACCGAGAGCTGCTACATAAATGTATTTCAAAGATACAAGATAATCGTTTATATCTAAGTGTTTAACCCTGACTCGTGCATTATTTCCCAAAGATATTCTCAAATTTTCGTCTCCAATTAAGGATTGCATTGCTTTTGACAATTGTTGAATATCCCCCGGGCTAACTAATAAACCATTCTGGTCTTGAGTAACTATCTCGGGTATTCCTCCCACTGCGGTAGTGATAACTGCCAAACCCCAACTCATCGCTTCTAGTAGTGCCATAGGCAGACCTTCATTGTAGGAAGGTAACACAAATACATCAGCTTTCGTTAAAAGATCGTCGCGTTTTTCTTGGTCTACCCAGTCAAGAATAGTTACGTAGTCAATAAGATTTAAAGTTGGAATCAAACTACGAGCTTGTTCTACATCTCCATCCCCCGCTATAACCAACTTTGCTCGGCTTTGTTGATCAGCAGGTATAGAGGCAAATGCCTTAATTAAATCAAATGCACCTTTGCGCTCACCAATACGCCCTAAAAATAAGAAAAATATCTGTTTGGAATCTATCCGCTGTGGGATTTGTGCAGGCATTTTTACCGGGTTAGGGAGAACAATAACTTGCTCTGACTTCAAACCAAGATTTTCAATATAGAATTTTTTCCAGCTATCTGATAAAACAATAAAACGGGTACATTTACAAAATGACCAACTTAGCCACTGCTTAAGCCATTGAGGAAGTTTAGAGTAAAACAAATGAAAATCAGCACTATGGGTATGAATAATTACTGGTTTTTTAAATAGCCAACCAATAAGAGTCGTGATTGACTGACGAAAAGCACTACCTCTATCTGAAACATGAATATGAATTAGGTCGGATTTTTGGTTTAGTAAGTTCCAAAATAACTCACCTATTGCCTGCAAAAATACTAATATTTTATGGACAGCAGAACCATTCGGTAAAGTAGTAATATGTTTAATTTGAATATCAGAGGTAGTTTCTCCAAGAATGAGCTTTTCCACAGAAACTATTCCACCTTGACGCTCCAAGCTTTCGCCTAACATAGTAATTTTTATGGAACTCATAATTGCTATCAATCTATTTTTGAAATTCAGTATACTGTTTATTGATAAACTATAAGAGAAAACTTCTTATAGTTTATATCTTAATATCGAAAGCCAGACTCAAAAAGTATTTTGATAGTCAATTGTATTCACTGGAACTACGATCGCAGTTCCACAGATTCCATAAATGTACACTTTTCTCATTTAACGGGATGACCTGCATAACAAAACTCTGCCATAAGAAATGTTATAGATGTTTCAAAAGTATTGTTGGTAATAGCAAAATGTCAGAAATATAACCCTTCTACCCTATGAGGGTATGGGGGTTTCAAAGCCTCTCAAGAGTAGGAGAGAGGTTTTAAGAGAGGGTTTATAGTAGACTTGTTGGAACTTTTTAAACATCTACTTAAACAAGTTGTAACTTTTTAACTCTGTAAACTATATCATGTATCACGTCCAGATCCAAGACAAAGTACGAGAAACTGCTCATAAAACTACTGACTAAATTATTTATTATAGACCAGAAAAACTAATGAACTTATTTGAGCTTTTAGTCGGGGAAGACAATCATCCAGCCCTAGTCACCCCTGAGGGGCGATCGCTAACTTATAAGCAATTGCGCGAGAATGTTATTGGACTGGTATCCCAACTCAACAGCTTTGGATTAAAACGGGGAGAACGCATTGCCATTGCCATGACTAACGGTTCACCAATGGCTATTACCTTTTTGGCTGCTGCCTTATGTGGCACTGCTGCACCCCTAAATCCCAAATACAAGCAAGAAGAATTTGCCTTCTACTACGAAGATACCCAGGCAAAAGCACTGATTGCGTTGTCTGAGGGGCCAGAAGCAGCCATTACCGCTGTCACACCCGACATGATGCTGATTAATGCCAAGGTAAACACTGACGGCACATTAAGCTTTGAATTAGTCAAAACAGGTTCAGAACCAGCAGAATCCTCGAATCCCGCAGCCCCCAATGCCGATGATATAGCAATGATTCTCCACACTAGCGGTACTACCAGCCGTCCCAAGCGTGTGCCGATTCGTCATCGCAACTTAATCGCTTCAGCCGGCAACTTCATTGCTGCTTACTCACTTACAGCAGCTGACACTACACTTTGCCTAATGCCCCTGTTCCACATTCACGGATTGGTGGGCTGTTTGCTGGCAACTCTGGCATCGGGTGGTACACTAGTTTGTCCCAATGGTTTTAATGCCCTGGAGTTTTGGAAACTGGTAGATACCTACAAACCTACCTGGTACTCCGCAGCGCCAACCATGCACCAGACAATTTTGGCACGCGCTAGCCGCAACACAGAAATTGTCAAAGCTAATCGCTTTCGTTTCATTCGTTCTAGTAGCGCTTCCTTGCCCCCGATTATCATTGAACAGCTAGAGGCAACTCTCAATGCTCCCGTGGTGGAATCTTACAGCATGACTGAAGCATCTCATTTAATGACCACCAACCCCCTACCGCCAAAAGTTAGGAAACCAGGTACTGTGGGTTATGGCTTCGGTGTGGAAGTCGGCATTATGGACTCTGAAGGTAACCTATTATCTCAGGGAAACTTGGGTGAGGTGGTGGTAAAAGCACCTAATGTTATAGATGGCTACGAAAACAACCTGGAAGCTAACGCCACAGCTTTTGTGAACGGTTGGTTTCGCACAGGGGATCAAGGTACAGTGGATGAAGATGGCTACCTCCGCTTGACTGGACGCATTAGAGAATTGATTAACCGAGGTGGGGAAAAAATTTCTCCCTTAGAAGTGGATGATGTCTTGCTGCGCCATCCCGCCGTTGCTGAAGCCTTAGCCTTTGCCGTTCCCCACAAATCTTTAGGAGAAGATATCCACGCTGCTGTTGTCCTCAAGGGAGAAGTCGGGGAAAAAGAACTTTTGGCTCACTGTTCAACCATGCTGGCAGACTTCAAAGTTCCCAAGCAAATTCACATTTTGGAGCAACTACCTCGTGGTGCTACTGGGAAACTGCAACGGTTGGCTATGGCGAAATTGCTGAATATAGGGGAGTAGGATTTCGAGTCATTGGTCATTAGTCATTAGTCATTAGTACCAATGACCAAGACAGATGTGACTTTGCCGTTGATTAAAAAGTTTTGAATGCGGTTGACAAATTCTTCTAATTCTGAAATTAATTTATTACTATCTCTAAGGTCTTGATAGCCAGCTAGTTGTTCTAGTTTGTCAGCGGCTAGGTACATAGTTGTGGCTCCAATATTGGCACTAGCACCTTTAAGATGATGAGCTTCTCGCGCTATTTGCCCAAAGTCATGAGATGCGATCGCTGCTTTAATTATTTCTAAACGCGGTTTAATATCTTCAACGCAGATTTGCAATAGATTTAATTCAAATTCTCGATCGTTTCCCGATATCCGATGCAAGTGTTCCCAATCAATTCCTAGGTCTGTGGAAACTGTCTGTTCATACACAACTGCCTCTTGTTGTGAAACGATCACGCCTGTCCAATGCTCTAGAGTCGCAGCCAATTTTTCTTTAAACACTGGCTTACTCAGATAGTCGTCCATTCCTGCATTTAGACACATTTGTTCATCTTCTTTCATTGCATTAGCTGTCATCGCAATTACTACAGGACGACGACGCAGGGCAAAGGCGTCCTCTTGCCAACGATGAATTTCTTTTGTGGTTTCCAAGCCGTCGAGAATTGGCATTTGGCAATCCATTAGAATCAAATCGTAAGGAATTTTTTCTAATTGCTGCAAAACTTCCTTGCCATTGGCAACGACATCGGCTTTATAGCCCAAACTCTGGAGTTGCTTCAGGGCTACTTTCTGATTCACCAAATTATCTTCAGCCAGCAGAATTCTTAACTTGGATTTAGTAGCGGGGTTAGGGGAAGAGGAACTAAGAATGCCTGAAGTTTCTTTACTCTGGATTTCTTCGGTAGCCTCTAGCCTCCAGCCTCTAGCCTCTTGTCCTGATTTCGGCTGAGTTTCTAAAATAGTCATGATGGTATCGAGAAGTCGTGATGGCTTAATGGGTTTGACCAAATAAGCAGCACCGATTTTGAGTGCCTGCTGCACTTCATCGCGTTGATTAGTAGAGATGAGCAGAATCAAAGGTATCTCAGCAATTGCAGAATTTGCTTGAATTTGTTCTTCTATTGCCATGCCATTTATTTGGGGTATTTGCATATCAATCAAAGCAACATCATATGATTTACCCTGCTCACTAGTTTTCTGAGTAACTTTAAGGGCCGCTGCAATACTGTCAGCTTGATCTACCTGCATTCCCCAATGAGTAGCTTGATGGTGGATGATTTTGCAATTAGTAGTGTTGTTATCCACCATTAACAAGCGGCGATTGTGCAAAAGTCCGCGAGCGCATTTTGGTAAAACAGGCTCAATTTGCTTGGTAAAAAGCACCTCAAACCAAAACTTAGATCCTTTACCTACCTGACTTTCTACCCCAATCACTCCTCCCATCAAGGTCACTAGTTGTTTACAGATGGCGAGTCCCAAACCGGTACCACCATATTTGCGAGTGGTAGAAGCATCCACTTGGGTAAATGGCATAAAGAGTTTGCGTTGGTCTTCAGGGCTAATACCAAGACCTGTATCTGCGATCGCAAAATGGATGGTGGCTGTAGTAGAAGAAAGCGTACGCAATTCGGCTTGCACTAATATTTCACCAGCACTGGTGAACTTGATCGCGTTGCTGATTAAGTTCATCAGAATTTGTCGCAGCCTACCAGTATCTCCTTTGAGGTGGGTGGGGACATTGTGCTCAATCATAGAGGCAATTTCTAATCCCTTGTTATGAGCTGAGGGAGCCAATAATTCCACCACTTCTTCCACACAAGTAGATAGATCAAAATCTAGAGTTTCGAGAGCCATCTCTCCAGCCTCAAGTTTGGAAAGATCCAAAATCTCGTTGATTAAACTTAAAAGGGCGTCTCCACTACTCCGAATTATTTCAATAAATTCTCGCTGTTCTGGGTCTAAGGGAGTATCTAACACCAAACTGGTCATCCCCAATACAGCGTTCATCGGAGTGCGAATTTCATGACTTATATTTGCCAAAAAAGCACTTTTAGTTTGAGAAGCTAATTCGGCTTGGCGGCGGGCAATTTCAAGTTCTTGTCGCTGACGAATTTCTGCTGCTAATAGTTGGGCTTGGGTTAAGGCAATACCCACTTGGTCCGCTATTTGCCGCAAGAGATGAGTTTCAAAGCTAGACCAGTGGTGGGAATCATCACACTGATGAACTATCAGCAAACCACGAACTTCTTCTTTGACAAGAATGGGCACAACCAAATTGACTTTGACCCCAAACTCTTGCATTAATTCTAGATGGCTTTGTTCAACTTCCAGCAGATCCAAGTTAGCCAACCCTAAAACCCGTCCTTGACGGTACTGCTGTAGATAGTATTGTTGTAGATATTCCGCTTGGAAGTAGGGGGGAGTGATGCTTTGCTCTTTGATTGCTGGTAAGCCAGAAACTACTGCTTCAATAACCGTGGTTGCAGACTCATCTGGCAAAAGCTGATAGATTAAAACTCGGTCAGTCTGGAGAATCTTTTGTACCTCCTCAACAGTGATTTGGAGAATTTCTTCGATTTGCAAAGACTGGCGAATCTTGAGGGCGATTTCGGTAAATAGTTGCGATCGCAAGTTTTGGCGTTGGATTTCTTCTTCAGCCTGTTTACGCTGGATAAACTGCCCCACTTGCTCACCGATAGAATTCATCGTTTTTATTAAATCTTGGTCAGGCGGCTGGATTTCACGATTGAAGCAAGTAATAACACCAAGGATTTTGTGACCGCTGCGGATCGGAAAACCAAAAGCTGCATGTAGTCCTACTTGAGCAGCAATTTTGAAGTTAGGGACATTAATGTTTTTAACGATATCAGCGATCCAAACAGGTTCAAAACTAGCCCAAACCCGTCCAGGTAGTCCAATTCCGGGTGCAAACGTGGTCTGTCGCTTCAGTGCTTCAAACTCTTGCATCTCAAGGGATGATTTATGCCATATATCGAGAAAACGCAGCACATTTGCTTGCTCATCCACCATCCAAATTTCACCCAAATCCCATGCCAAACTCTCGCAGATCCCTTGCAAGGTTTGGCGAGTAGCTTCGCCGATCGTGGCGGACTCTGCTAAAACGCGGGTTGTAGCATATTGTGCAGTTAGATGCTGTTGCGCTCGTTTACGAGCAGTGATGTCAATGCCAGTACCAACAACGTATTCCACTACTCCTTCATAGTCTTTTAAAAAGGTATTCGACCAGGCAATTAGTCGGCGACTGCCATCCTTCATTACCCAATAGTTTTCGTACTCCAGGAAGCCTCTACCAGTTAGCAATTGCTCAAAAACTCCTTTGACTGACTCCAGCTCTTCAGGAAGTAGGAACAAGTCCCAGAAATACTTACCACTCACTTCATCGAAGGAGTAACCTGTTATTTGCTCACAAGCTTGATTGAAACGAACGATTTGCCCTTGAGAATCGAGAACTATTACCAATGCGCCAGCTGTATCAAGGACTGCTGAGGTAAAGTTGCGTTCTTGGTTTAAGGTTTCTTCTGTTCTCTTCTGCTTTATGGCTTCACGATAGATGAAGTAGTAGACTACGGCAAGAACAATAAAACTTAGGCAGATGGCGATCGCAAGTTTCAGAATTGTATTGCGACTCGTGCCTTTTTTTGCTTGTGACTGCTGCTGGAGTCGTCCTCTTTCCTCATTTTCAATCTCATTGATCGCCTTGCGGATATCATCCATGAGATTTTGTTCATCATTTCTCAGTAGTACTTGCAACGCTGCTTCAAATCCCTTGTTCTGGCGCAAGCCTATAATTTGTTTTAGTTCAGTAAGTTTAGCCGTTATCAGAGATTCAAGCGTTGCAATCTGTTTTTGTTGGTTTGGTTGGTCTGCTGTTAAACTCTTCAGCTTGGCAATTTCTTGAGCGACGTTAGCAAGTGCTACCTGATACGGTTTGAGATAAATTTGTTTTCCAGTGAGGATATAAGCACTTTGTCTAGTCTCAGCATCTTTGAGGTGGGACAGTAGTTCTTCTAGACTGTCAATTTTTTTATAAGTATTTTTTACTATACTGCGATTATTTATAGATACATTTGTATTTTGATAAGAAACCACGCCCATCAGAACTAAAATTGCCGATGCCAAACCAAAACCTGCTGCAATCTTTTTGAAAAATTGCTTGCTTACCTTCTGTGCCTGTTTGCTTTTCTTGGTAATAAGTACCAAACTTGCTAAATTTCGACGTAATTCCAGTTGCTTAATGACTTGATGACCTAAGGTTCGTAATGCCTCCAGTTGTTCTGGATTAAGTTCTCGTGGTACGTAGTCAATTACACATAGGGTTCCTAGCGCGTATCCCTCAGGATTAGTCAGAGGTACACCAGCATAAAACCGAATATTTGGGTCAGATGTTACTAATGGGTTGGCGGCGAACCGTTCGTCACGTGTTGCATCAGGCACAACCAAAATATCAGGCTGGAGAATGGCATGGGCACAGAATGCAAAATCTCGGTGTGTTTCTAGGGCATCCAAACCGACTTTTGACTTGAACCACTGACGATTTGTATCAATTAAGCTAATTAAGGCAATAGGAGTCTGACAAATATACGAGGCTAAACGGGTGAGGTCGTCAAAGGCGGCTTCAGGTGGCGTATCGAGAATTTTATACTGCAAAAGCGTCTCAACTCTCTGTGCTTCGTTATCAGGTAATAGTGCTTTCATCCTTTAGCCTTATCTACATTCTGGGAACTGGGGAAGAAGCAGGGGAGGCAGGGAGCAGGGAGCAAGGGAGAAGAGTTTTCCCCTCTGCCCCCAGCAAGAACTGCCCCTATGCCTCTTTTCAATGCCCCATACCCAATGCCCAGTTCAACAAACTTACTTTAATTAATGACAATAGTTTAGTTAAAAGCGTTAGCGTAATTTTACTGAGTTCGACTTATTAAAGAATCAGTCAAATGATTAAGTCCCTGCTATATTTTTTGTGGGCTGGTTTATTTGAAATCGGGGGCGGCTACCTGATTTGGTTGTGGTTGCGGGAAGGTAAGCCGTTCTGGTGGGGCATATTAGGTGGAATTGCTTTAGCTTTCTATGGGGTAATTGCAACTCTCCAATCGGCAAATTTTGGCAGAGTGTATGCGGCTTACGGTGGCGTGTTTATTGCAATGGCAATGCTTTGGGGTTGGAAGGTAGACGGGGTAACTCCAGACCGCTACGACTTAATCGGAGCATGTTTAGCTTTAGTTAGTGTTTTAATTATCATGTTTGCACCCAGAAGTTAAGTATAATTTCTATATTATTTTTGACCAATAACTTTTACAGTATTCGCTTTTAATACAGATAATAAGCTCACACAAAATTGCAAAAGTTTTTTAGCGACCAAACTGTGAGAAGCAGCTATGCAGTTATTTATGCGTTTTTACGGGAGATATCAAGATAAAACATGAAATATTTGGGCAAATTTTCTGGTAATTTCCAAGAATTGTCAGAATTGTCAAATATTTTGCTTTGTAACAGTAGGTAACTAAAAATTTGGAATTTTGTAGCGCTTGAATAAAATGCTATTCTTCAAAAAACAAACATGCAATCATTGGATGTATACACCCTTATTTAAATCTTGGCAACTACAATCAGGATTATATTTTTGTTAACATTTTCCACAAAATTAACGTTAAGTAACTTTCAAGACAAAAATGTGTAACTAAAAGTAATCAAATGTAGTTAAGTATACAAATCATTGGTGCTTAGGAAGAAAAACAAGTGTTGAAGAAAGTTGTGATGATTGGGGCTATCACCCTACTGTTTTTGGGAGTACCGCTGATGGGCAATGCTTTTGCCCAAACACCAGCGGCTCCACCTGCTGCTGATACAGGAGATACAGCATTTATGCTGATTTCAGCAGCACTCGTACTGCTAATGACACCAGGATTGGCGTTCTTCTATGGTGGATTTGTGCGATCGCGCAATATCCTAAACACATTGATGATGAGCTTTGTGTTGATGGCGATCGTCGGAGTTACCTGGATTCTCTGGGGTTATAGTCTTTCCTTTGCACCAGGTTTACCGTTTATTGGTGGATTGCAATGGTTGGGGTTGAATGGTGTCGGTTTAGAGACTCAAGGCTACTTGCCGCATCTGCCATACGAAGATGCGCTCAAAGCAACAGACGCCAAATATGCTGATGTCGTCTCCTATGCCGGAACGATACCCCACCAAGCATTCATGATCTATCAAGCCATGTTTGCCATTATCACCCCAGCTTTGATTTCTGGAGCGATCGCAGAGCGGATGAGTTTCCGCGCCTATTCGCTGTTTGTGCTGCTGTGGTCAACTTTTGTTTACGCCCCCTTGGCCCACATGGTATGGGCGAAAGGTGGATTTTTAGGTTTGTATGGTGGATTGGGTGCTCTCGACTTTGCGGGTGGTACAGTAGTTCACATTAGTTCTGGCGTTTCAGCCCTGGTAGCTGCGATCGTCCTTGGCCCTCGTAAAACCCATCCCGATCGTCTTAGCCCGCCGCACAATGTTCCCTTCATTTTGCTGGGTGCTGGCTTGCTGTGGTTTGGTTGGTTTGGTTTCAACGCTGGGAGTGCCCTATCTGTTGCTAGTGGAACTTCTGGTAACTTCACAACAAATTTAGCAACAACAGCCTTTGTTGCCACCAATACAGCGGCGGCGGCGGCGGCTTTAATGTGGCTAATTTTGGAGAGTGTTTTACGGGGTAAACCAACTGCCGTCGGAGCAGCTACAGGAGCCGTTGCTGGTCTGGTGGGGATCACTCCCGCTGCCGGATTTGTCACACCGCTATCAGCAATTTTAATTGGTTTCATCACCGCTTTTGTTTGCTTCTATGCAATCAGTTTCAAGCACAAGCTAGAAATTGACGATGCTTTAGATACCTTTCCAGTGCATGGGGTTGGTGGTACAGTAGGGGCCATTTTAACGGCTATCTTTGCCACAACTCAAGTCAACGGAGCAGGTAAAGACGGAGTGCTGCGTGGTAATTTGGGTGAATTGGGAGTTGAACTAGTAGCAATTGCCATTGCTTATGCGATCGCAGGTGTCGGTACGTGGATTATTCTCAAGATTATCGATGCTACAGTCGGGCTGCGAGTCAAAGAGGAAGCTGAATTGCAAGGTTTGGATATCAACGAACACGGTGAAGAAGGTTACAACTCTGAGTTTGGCGATCGTCCTACTCAGTAAAGAGTGCTGAGTTAGGAGAGACGCGATTAATCGCGTCTGTAAAAGAGTTAGGGGTTAGAAGGGAAGAACTTTCTGTTGGCTTCCCCTGCTCCCCAACTTAAAATTGGGTAATTTGCGATCGCTAGCGTTAAAATTTGATTCAAATAATTGGTAAATTTCGCTAGTCGTGTCTACATCTGCAAAAACCTTTCCTATCTGGGCATTTTTCTCGCTGTTAACCAACGGCATCCTAATGTTGGCGGTCATCCTGCTAATTTGGCAACAGCAGAGATTGGCCGCTTTTTTTGGGATAATAACATCCCCAGAGCCAATCAGCCTGAACAACTCACCGCAAATTGCTACACCCGATCTGGGCCGCCGTCACCAACTCACTTACCAGGAGTGGGTGGAAATCCTCAAGCAAGAAGCCCAGGTAGCCGCTGACCAACGTCCTCCGCATTTAACTATCCTGGTGGGAGATTCTCTGAGTTTGTGGTTTCCCCCTGAGTTATTACCCGAAGGAAAAAATTGGCTCAATCAAGGAATTTCTGGCGAAACCAGCAATGGACTCTTGAAAAGATTGAAGATATTTGACCGCACCCAGCCAGAGGTGATTTTTGTGATGATTGGCATTAATGACCTAATTCGGGGGATGAGCGACGAGGTAATTTTAGATAATCAGCGGCAAATTATCAGTTATCTGCGAAAGACGCATCCTACAGCGCAAATTGTTGTCCAATCGATTTTGCCACATGGGGGAGAGGAAGCAAGTTGGAAAGGACGAGATAAACTTCTGGCTGTTGCCAATAGTCGCATTCGCGAGTTGAATCAGCAACTGCAAAGTATTTCTACCAAAAAAGGTGTCAAATATCTCGATTTATATCCCCTGTTTACCAACAAGCAAGGCTATCTCCGCCGCGAATTTACTACTGATGGCTTGCACTTAAGTCCTGAAGGTTATCTAGTTTGGCGTTCTGCATTGCAGATTTATAGCGAGATCGAATTAAAACCCTAGCATCAACGTCCTTAGGGAGAAAAAGGCTAAAGGACAAAAAGAAGTAATATCTTTGAATACAACTCTGTATAAATCGCGTCTGGGCGCGAGAAAATAAAAAATAGTGGTTTAAGTAAACAAATCTAATGGATACAAAAGCATTTAAGCGCAGCCTCCAACATTCAGAAAATTACAATCGCAAGGGGTTTGGTCATCAAGCAGAAGTTGCCACCCAGTTGCAATCTGAGTATCAGAGTAACTTGATTCAAGAAATTCGCGATCGCAATTACATCCTGCAACAGGGTAATGTAACCATCCGACTAGCACAAGCCTTTGGATTTTGCTGGGGTGTAGAACGAGCTGTAGCGATGGCATACGAAACTCGTCAGCACTTCCCTACAGAACACATCTGGATTACTAACGAGATTATCCACAACCCTTCTGTAAATCAGCGGATGCAGGAGATGGAAGTAGAATTTATCCCCATTGAAGGAAAGAATAAAGACTTTTCTGTTGTTGGAACTGGTGATGTAGTTATATTACCCGCTTTTGGGGCTAGCGTTCAAGAAATGCAGATACTTCACGATAAGGGCTGCAAAATTGTTGATACAACTTGTCCTTGGGTATCTAAAGTTTGGAATACAGTAGAAAAGCACAAAAAAATCGATTATACATCAATAATTCATGGTAAATATAAGCACGAGGAAACAGTTGCTACAAGTTCTTTTGCTGGCAAGTATTTAATTGTGTTGAATTTGCAAGAAGCACAATATGTTGCTGACTATATTATCAATGGTGGGAACCGTACAGAATTTTTGACAAAATTTGCGAAAGCTTGTTCAGCAGGATTTGACCCCGATCGTGATTTAGAAAGAGTTGGTATTGCTAACCAAACTACCATGCTTAAAGGTGAAACTGAGCAAATTGGCAAGCTTTTTGAGCGTACTATGTTGCAAAAATATGGGCCTACCGAGTTAAATCAGCATTTCCAAAGCTTTAACACTATTTGCGACGCCACCCAAGAACGGCAAGATGCCATGTTGGAGTTAGTGGAACATAATTTAGATTTAATGGTAGTAATTGGTGGATTTAATTCATCTAATACTACTCAATTGCAACAAATTGCTTTTGAGCGGGGAATTCCTTCTTATCATATTGATACTGTTGAACGGATTAAATCAGGAGATTCCATAGAACATCGGCAATTAAATGGGCAGTTAATAACTACAGAAAACTGGTTGCCAGATGGTGAAATTGTCGTGGGAATTACTTCTGGTGCTTCTACACCAGATAAGGTGGTAGAAGATGTGATTGAGAAGATTTTTGCGGTGAAAGCAACAGCCGCGCTGGTTTAACAGTTATCAAGTAAGCAAGTTCGTAGTAAAGACTTTAGTCCTTATTTTTCAGCATTAAAGTCCTTACTACAAACCCTAAAAACTAGCTTGATAAAGTACTAATATTTACTGATAAATGCTGACTGTTCACTATTTTAAAAATTTGTGAAGAATGAAGCAGTAATATTTTTATTAAATCAGAGCCTCATACTCATCATGTGACCCAATCCAGATCCAGTAATAATCCTGGCCGTTCTTAAGTGCTAGTGCGCGATATCCACCACTAATCCTGACTGACCACAAATCATTTCCCACTTTTTTGAAATGCAAAGACGATACGCCTTTCTAGCTTGCTCTTTAACTTCAGTTGAAAGTGCAGCATAAGAGCGCCAAAAATCAGGGGTTGTTAAGGATTTCATCTAACGGTTTCACCCGATTAGCTTCAATATCTGCTTTTGCACGCTGGATTAACTGATCCAATCGACCCGATTTTGCATCTGCTTCAATTTGCTTGTCCCAAGCATCATTGAGATATTCTTGGAGCCAGTTCGATAGATTCCGAATTTCACCTTCAGACAGTTGCATAATAGCGGCTTCTATTTCTGGGAGTGAGTTCATCCTGTTATCATCAATCCAGCACTATAAAATATATCCTACCAAAATTGACAGACTAATTCCGAATTAAAATTAGCGTCAAATCTTAATTATGAAGTAGTAATTATTAATTTAATCATGAATTAGCATGACAGAGAAATGGCTTTCTATCGTCGGTATTGGGGAAGATGGATTACAGGGATTAAGCGCGATCGCTTGTTCTCTAGTCGATCAAGCTAAAGTAATTGTGGGAGGCGATCGCCATTTAGCAATGCTCCCTAAAGATGACCAACGTGAGAAACTAGTCTGGGCATCTCCTATTAGCACTTCAGTTGAGGAAATCATTCAGCGTCGGGGTCAGTCAATCTGTGTACTGGCAAGCGGCGATCCGATGTGTTACGGCATTGGTGTCACCTTGATGCGGCGAATTCCCGTCTCTGAAATGACGATTATCCCCGCACCTTCAGCCTTCAGCCTCGCCTGTGCCAGGGTGGGATGGTCTTTAACTGAGGTGGAAACCTTGAGTTTGAATGGTCGTCCATCCTCCCTACTCCAGTCTTACATTTACCCAAGAGCGCGGCTGTTGATTTTGAGTGAAGGAAAGGACACACCCGCCATTGTTGCTCAAATTTTGACAAATCGCGGCTATGGTGGCAGCAAAATCACTGTATTGGAGCGTATGGGTGGTACTCATGAAAGAATTGTGGAAGGTACGGCTGCATCCTGGAGTGAAACTGAAGTTGCTGCGTTGAATGCGATCGCAGTTGATTGTATTGCTGATGCTGGGGTTGTCCCATTACCAAGATTACCAGGATTACCAGATAACGCCTACCACCATGATGGACAGTTAACGAAGCGTGAAGTTAGGGCAATCACCCTAGCAGCTTTAGCTCCCACACCGGGAGAATTATTGTGGGATGTGGGCGCGGGTTGCGGCTCAATTTCTATTGAATGGATGCGGAGTAATGCTCGGTGTCGAGCGATCGCGATCGAACAAAATGCTTCTAGACTAATATATATTGCCGATAATGCCGCCACTCTCGGTACTCCAAATCTGCAAATCATTGAAGGTAAAGCGCCCCATGTTCTGAAAGATTTGCCAGCACCAGACGCGATATTTATTGGTGGTGGGGTGACAGCAACGGGACTTTTTGATGTGTGTTGGGAAGCACTGCGGCCAGGTGGACGTTTGGTGGCAAATGTTGTGACGGTAGAGGGTGAGCAAACTTTATTTAAATGGCATGAACGAGTCGGTGGTGATTTAACTCGTATTGCCATCCAACGGGCGGAACCTATTGGTAAATTTTTGGGCTGGCGAGCAATGGCGGGTGTGACGCAATGGGTAGTTGTCAAATAACAAGATGAATCATAAGTTAAGGGAACTTAATTTCAAATTGAAATTTCTATTAATTACGATTGCAACGCTATTACCAGAAGCTAGTATAGTCCACACTTAATGTTCATAATTGAAAAACCTTACTATAATCGCAGCTTATAAGCAGCTAATTGCTGTATAATTAGTTTTGTGTTCCCTTTTAGACTCGCTCATGGTTTGCAACAATCGCGGCAATTTCTTTATTGAAGCGATTTCTGTTGTGATTATCGTTGGCAAAAAGTCACTTATTGGGAGTCAAATAATGGACAAGCATAATCTTGACGACAAAAACAAATTTCTCTACCTTCGTAGTCACTATTACGGTCAAGTTAAGCCAGAGAATTTAGTATTTAATGCCAACCTTCAAGAATTTGCTCAAAAAGTTGGCTACATTACCAATTTAGAAACCAATGGTAAGCTTGACCCAGAAGATGCTTACAAACAGATTAAAGCACTTTGGAAAAAGTTGAAGCGTAGTAAAAAAGCATTGTTCATTGGTGAGGAACCACGAGAAAAATCTTGAAGTTGCTTAGGAAACGCGATAATGCGATCGCTTTTTTGTTTATGTTGTAGTATTGCGTAGGCATCGCTTCCTAAAAAATACTGGATTAACTACCAAATAACATTTACATCCTACTGGGAAATTAAAGGATCTAGAGTCATAATAGATAGATTTTGCAGACTATAAACTCCTGGTTCCAGGTGGTCTGCGTAGGCGATAATGCGTAGGCGTAGCCCGCTGTAGGCATCGCCCCTTTCAATTCTTCGCACTTTAATTACAATGCGATTGCTATAAATCATTAAAAATAGAAAAGTAGGTTCATTATCAAGTTATGAAACTTAAAGTTGTATTAGAACCCAGTGACGAAGGCGGATACACCGTCCATGTTCCTTCACTTCCTGGCTGTATCAGTGAAGGAGAAACTGTGGAAGAAGCATTAGAGAATATCCAAGAAGCAATAGAACTTTACCTTGAACCATTGGAAGATGAATTGATTACTCAAGAAGGCGTAATTGTCAGAGAATTGGTACTGTGAGCAAAGTTCCCAATTTACCCTACACTCAGATTATCGCTGCTTTAGAACGGGATGGATGGATAGTTGTACGCCAGCGAGGTAGTCACATTAGATTAGAAAAAAGCATACCAGATGAAGTCTTGAAATTGACTGTTCCAGCTCATCGGTCAGTTAAGCGTTCCACCCTAGCCAAGATTTTAAAGCAGGCTCGTATAGACTTGGAAAGATTTTTAGATTTGTTGTAGCTAAAGATGGCATAAAGTAATTACTTTCCATCCTCCAATATCAATGTAGACTCGGCAGTACGCCCAAATTCTTCTGGTGCATATTGCAATTGAACTTCCGCACCAGGCCAAGAAAATGTACCAGGAGTCACAGAACGGACTAAGTAATGCAAACTATAAACTCCTGGTTCCAGGTGGTCGGCGTAGGCGATAATGCGATCGCGGTAGATATTTCTAAAGCCAAGTTCCCAACTGTCGGCTTTTGCTTGTAATGCAGCTGTGGTAGTTTGAAAACTTGCATCCACAGCCTCAAAACCTGATGGTAGCGGATCTTTAATCACCACATGATCCACAGGATGATCGGCGATGATTTCTAAACCAATATCAAACACCTGTCCAGAGGCTAAAGTCAAGGGTTTATCGAATGCGTAAAGACCTGTTTTTTGTAAAATTTTCTCTTTATTTACTTGACTAATTTCTCGTGTTATGCGTAGACCATTAAATCTGCCTGGTTGATTTTCCTGCAAGCGATAATTATAAGCAACCAGATAGTGTAAAGTGCCATTACCTGATTTTTGCAGCGTTAAATCTTGACGCCCACGAGGTAATAGATTCATCGGCACAATTAGTTGTAAGCTAGGATTTTGGTAGCCATTAAACCGATCTTCTCCTAACTTATTACCAGCTAATTGTACTGTGGCAACAAAATTAGGTGGTGTGGGTTGCAGTTGGCTATATTCTACCAGGGCTGTTAAGGCTTGGGCATTATTATAATTAGTTTGCCATGTACCATTCCGTCGGAGTGCGAGAAGACTTTGGAATAATTTATCTATAATTTCGGGTTTACTTTGTTTGGCAATAAATAATCGTAAAGCTTGCGCTTGCGTCGTGGTAGATGAACTCATCCATCCCCAACTACGAGGTAAACTTACAACTGCTGTGCGACCAGTTTCATAGATATTCTGTTGCAGCTTGTTCACCAGTTGTTGAGATTCGTCTTGCCATTCTGGGAATTGAGATAAGTATCGCGCCAGTTTAATTTGAGTTACTACATCAAAGTTATTGCGCTGTTCATAAATATCTGCGAGGAAAGTATTGCGTTTATCACCCAGTTCTGCTAAAGCGATTAAAGTATGAAGTTGCAGCTGTCTTTTACACAGTAGTTGTTTACAAAAATCGTATTCTCCAGGATTAGCGAGAACTTTTTGCAGATAAGCTTTCAGGCGAGACACCATTGCAGAATCGGCTAAATTAGGGAACACCTGACTGGCTTTAGCCAAAGATTCAGCCGCATAAGAAGAAACCCAAGGGTCTGATTTTTCTTGTCCGGGGAAAGCAGCAAAACCACTATCTGCTATTTGGAGTTTTTGTAATTTTTCAATAGCTTGTTTTGCCTGTTGGCTAGGATTAAACTCTGCAAATGTCTGGCCATATTTTTGGGCAATAGTTTGGAGATTAGCCGCAATCATTAACTGACTTGCAGCAGGTTCTGTAAACGGCAAATCATCATCTTCTAAAACCTGCTTTGCTGGTGCTTGAATCTCTGGTATCAAAGTACTCGCCAACTGAATATCTAAACCTCCCGCATCAGGGAAGGTATTTTTATCAACATTCAAGGGAATTTTTACCTGTTTTTCAGTGACACCAGTTTCAACGACTTGTTCTGTAATTTCAATTGGCTTAATTTCCAAAGGTACTTCAAAAGCATCTGCAGCTGTACCATTTAATTGAGTGGTAAAGCGAACTTTCCCAACTCCCACGCTATCCGCCACCATTGGAAAGCGATAAGCATGAGTTGCAGATTCAGCTTTGGTTTGCAAAGCAGTAGTTGTGGGGTTTTTCTCAGTAAACTTCACATTACCGCTAAGTTCGCCATTAATTGAGAGATTTCCTGTATTCCCTGTGTTGTTAGTTACAGATAAACCAGCGAGGATGCGATCGCCTGGACGGGCAAACTGTGGCAAGATGGCATTAGTTAGCAGTGGCTTTGTGGCGATAAACGTCCCTTCCCCATTCCCGAAACGCAGATTTCCATCAGTGGCGACAGCCATCACCCGCCATGTAGTTAAATCATCCGGCAATTTAAAGGTTATCTGTGCATTACCATTTGCATCGGTCAGAACAGAACCATTGTAGTAAGCTAAGGCTTGAAAGTCTGTGCGGGCGCGAGTATTAGCTGCACCTGTTGAGAAACCACCGCCATAACCCCAACCTTTGGGTTTAGCTACATCTTGTGGTTGTAATATGACATCTGGGCGATTATCGCTAAAACGGGTAGATATTGGCTGTTCTGCATAAACTGTATCCACCAAATCTGGCGGACGATAACCAGAAAGTTGTAACACCGCTTCATTTACCACCATGACTGTAAACTGTCCTTTGGTGGGGTTTCCTTGATTGTCCTTCAGTTCCAGTTGTACCGTTTCCTCTGCACCAGGTTCTAATGATGCTTGCACCGGCTTAACTTGCACTTTTAAATACTTATCTTCTAAGTTAACTTTAAAAGGTGTAAAACCAATCTTCACCAAGTTATCTAAACTTCCCGCTTCCACTTGGTTTATGGGTTTACCCTGTCTTACTAAGACAGCTTCGATAGCTGCATTTGGCAGCATTTCTGGTGTAACTTGAAACTGGATTTTTGGTGTGCCTCCCTGAACTTTGGTAATTTGCTGATAAAGGGGTTTGTCTTTAATTACAGCAAAGTATAATTCTGCATCTGGATAGGGAGATTGAATTAGTACAGTAGCAGTTTCGCCTGGTTTGAACTCTTTTTTATCTAATTTAACTTCTAAGACATCTTCTTCTCTAGAACCCCAAAATACAGGATTTCCTCCAGTTACCCAAATTTGTAAATCTGTGGCGCTTAATTCGCTTTTGGCGTCGCTAAAATTAACTCTAATCCGGTATGAACCAGATTCTGGCGCTGTTAAATTTACCGATTGCGGATTGCTAGCAGATGTAATTTCTGCTTGTCCAACTGTTTTATATTCAACTTGGTTTTTTGGTGTTCGGCTACCTTCCACCAACTGCGTGACACTGCTGTATTTAATCTGTTGTAATTCCAGGCGCACCCGTTGACCTGTTATCGGTTTTCCTGTAGGGTCAGTAACAATCACTTCAATAGGGAAAGCCTTACCAGCATCAGCGATGAAATTACTTTTTAACCCGATGAGGCGATTACTCGGTAAGGCTGTAAAAGTTTTGGAATTCGCTACAGATAGATTAGAAACATCTGCAACTTGTACATCTACTCGGTAAGTCATTGGATATGGTAAATCATTTGCCACATTCACAGTTTGACTACTTTTACCATTAGCATCTAGCTGGGCATTAGTTTGCAATACATCACTAGATATGGTGGGGGTTTCCTCCGGCCACAACCATTGCCTACCAAAAGTAAATTCCTCCCAACCTTTCGGAACAAAATCAGCCTGCTGGCGAGTGATAAAGTATTTTGCTTCTCCACCTTCTACAGGTGCACCGAACAAATAATTACTTGTAGCATTAATATCAACTTTCTCGTCAATGAAAGCAAATTCTTTATCTAAGTTGAGTTCGACTTTAAAATTGGGTGGCTTAAACTCCGCTACCCGAAATTCTCCAGAAATCTCTTGTCCATTCTTCCCTTTCGCCTGGATTGTATAGTAGCCTAAGCGCTGAGTAGTTTTGATTGGCAGTTCCAGAGAAAAAGTGCCAAATTCATTTGTAGTTTGCGTACCTAAATTGGTCTTTTGACCATCTGGATTTACTAAGGTTAACTGGTAAGCAGCATTTTTATCTTGCTGGATTACACCATTTTGTAAATAGTCCGCGAAACCAGTCAACCAAGCTTTTTCGCCTGGTTGATATAACTGTCTATCTGAGAAAATTACCCCGCGTGATTCTGGCTTCTTATCTTGCCAACCTGCATCAATACCATATCCATAAACACCGCTATATTCCTCAACTCTGGCAAATGCCCAATCTTGATTTTCACGGGCAATTACTAATAATTGTGGTGATTTACTAGAGCTTTCATTCCCAGAATAACATTGCTGTAATCCTTCACCAACAAGTGTAAAAGTTCCATTTTCATCAGTTTTACCCGTTGCACAAGGTAAAGGTTCGGGGCGAGATTTTGCTTGTAATTTTGATTGATAAATTTCAATAGCGCTATTTTTAACTGGCGAACCATCTGTAAGATGATTAATGCGAATTAACCCTGACTCAGGAAACCACTGAGTAAATACGCCTAAATTTGTCAATTCAACCATGCCATAAGTCGTAGGTTCACGCCACAATTCCTTACCATTATCCTGATATTTATTAGTGCGGGCTTGCACTCCGTAAGCTAACATTCCCGTAGTAGAACTTATTTTTTCTCGCAGAGGAACAGCAATATCAACTGATTGATTTTTCTTACCCGATACCTTAAAGCTTTGCCATTCAGAAGGTTGTGGTAATAAATCATTACTATAATTAAAATAAACTAAATCTGTTGGTTTAACTACTCGATAAGCTGCTTTGTATTTAGATTCTGGCAGATTTCCCGTACTAATATTTAGCTGTAAATCTTTACCTGTGGGGAAAATATTCAAATCTGATGGTACCCAGATATCCCCGGCTAAATCTCCAGTATCATATTTAAAGGTGACTGGTTTACCTAAAGTTTGCCCAAACTTATCTTTGAGATTTCCGCCAATAGTAATTGTATAAGTCTTGGCAGGTTCTAGCGCATAAGGATTGATACCGACAATTCTATCTTCATCATTAACTTGCAGAATTCTCGAAATTTCTTTTGGTGCTGGATTAATACTAATATTTTCTTTAGCTGAATCTGCTAATAAGATGTTATTAAATTCTAACTGAGGACTACCTTTAATAAATCTTCCAAAAGTACCACTTGCATCTGGCTGTCCGTAAAAGTTAATTTTCTGAAATGCTAAAGGCGAATAAGTTGCTAACTTACTGACAAATTCTTTCTCTGTAGGTAGATTGCCATAAGCAGGACGTATTCCTGGAGAAAATACCAGGCGATAAAGAGTTGCTTTTTCGAGATTTTGCTGGGGGATGAGATTATAAATCCAATTGCGTGCTGAAGGGTCAAATTTTTCTAAAGGGTCTTCTTCATTTTTTAATGGTTTTTCTTCTTTGTTTAATTCAACTTTAAAACCTGTACCTTTATCTTTACCTTCAGGAATTAACTGTAAATGTTTTTGTACAGAAGCTAAATCCAATTCTACATTTGAAGTAAACTGTAACTTTTCTTGTAAATTAATTGGTTCAATCTCAGCCTTCTCAATAGGATTTACACCGGGTAAATTAGTTAAGTTGATAGATTCAGTATTGAAAGTCCAAGGTAAATCTTTGTCTAGGCGATGATTTTTTAAATCGGCTAAACCTGCTTTGAGAGTGACTTGAAATCTTGTCGCTATGGGCAAAGCTTTCTCAGCTTGAAAACCCACCATCCGCGGTGTTAAAAAGCGAAATTGACCGGGTAGAGGCGGCCAAAGAGCAAATTTTTGTAATAACTTCTGCTGTTCTGGACTGTCAAGACTTTCAACTGGTATTAAAGCCTCTTTAAAACGGATGCGGATTTGGTTAAGAGATTTTGCATCCCCAATGGGACTAATTTGTTCAATCCAGTCTGGTAATTTCGGGGGCGTGAGTGAGGAAACTATTGGTAGTTGTTCTTTACTTGAGTTGATACCAAAAAAATTGCACCCTGCCATCCCTAATATAAATGTAAAGATCAGAAGAAACTGTATTGTTCTCTTCCGGCTTGAAGAATGCCCAATTTTTTTTAATGAACTGCCAAGAACGCGAAGAACGCGATAGGTAATCTTATGGTAGAAACGAAGTAAAACTCTGATAATCATCTTTCTAGTAATTAAAAATAAAAAATTCACAAATTATAGCAAATAAAAATTTGCATTACCTCATGGGGTGGGCGATGCCAAGACTAATAAAGAACGCAATATGAATAGTTATTTATACCCAAACTGTGGATGGAACCTATGTTTATTTACATAGATAACTAATCCAGTGTTATTGTTCCAAAAATGACTACAATTCTTAACTATAAAGAAGTATTTAAATTTCGCAAACATTAATTTACATCTGCTAAGTTATGACAAATGAATTATTAAGGATTTGACATATTTACTGATGTAGATGTAATCGCTGCGTCAAGATTAAGGTAGGTTTTCTTGGACAGGGGATTCCCTGATGAAACTAATTTTACGATCGCTACTCAAACTTAAGCACAGTAGCAAAGTTATTCTGGCTGTGCTGCTAATCTGTCTGGTGGTACGCTTACTCCCTTATTTTGCGCCCATTCGTGCCGCAGATATTGCCCAAAATCAGTTGGCAATGCAATTTAGCGATCGCAATGGTTTACCATTAGGAACATTGCTCACCCGTGACCAAGAGCATACATCAGTAGTACCACTCAATCAGGTTTCGCCCCAGTTTACCCATGCTATTTTAGCCGCCGAAGATGCTAGCTTTTACCATCATGGGGCGTTGGATATGAAAGCTGTTGTCCGCGCTAGCAAAGAAGCTATCCACGCGAAACGAATTGTTTCCGGCGCTTCCACAATTACTATGCAGTTGGCGCGGATGTTAGATCCTGTACCCCGCAGCTTCTCTGGTAAACTGAGTGAGATTTGGCTATCTTGGCGGTTAACAGCAGGGATGAATAAAGATGAAATCCTCTCTGCATATATTAATCGGCTACCAATGGGCGGGAATATATATGGTGTGGAAGCAGCCGCGCAGACTTATTTTTCCATCCCAGCTAGTGAGTTGAATCTTGCCCAAGCTAGTTTGTTGGCCGCTATTCCTAATAATCCCACATATTTTAATCCTTATGAACATTGGGAACGGCTGAAGCAGCGGCAAAAATACGTCCTCAATCGGATGGTACAGGAAAAGTATATTAGTGAAGCGATCGCAGCCCGAACATCCACCGAAAAGGTTGTGTTTCAATCTCGTCAACGGGGAATTATCGCCGCACCACATTTTTTGTTTTGGTTAGCCAATCAAATCCCCCCTAGCCTTGCTTACAAAGCGGAGAATCAAGCCCCCCTTTCTAAGCAGGGGGATCAATCCGTTATTCGCACGACTATAAATCGCCCTTTACAGCAGTTTGTCGAAGCACAGGTGCAACAGGTAATTTCTTCTCTAGCCGCCAACAATGTCCATGATGCAGCGGCGTTGGTGATTGATAATCACACCGGCGAAGTATTGGCTTATGTCGGTTCACCTGATTACTTTAATGAAGCCAAACTGGGACGCAATGATGGAGTGCAAGCACTACGTCAACCAGGTTCTACCCTCAAGCCTTTTGTGTATGAATTAGCTTTAGAAAAAGGTTTAATTCGCCCAAATACCATTTTGGCAGATGTACCCGCCCATTATGCAATTCCCGGCGCGAAACTTTATAGCCCGACAGATTACACCGAAAGCTTCCTTGGCCCAGTGCGGGTGCGAATCGCCTTAGCAAATTCCTTAAATGTACCCGCAGTGCGAGTGTTAGAAAAAGTAGGTGTGCAAACTTTCCTAGAACGTCTGCATCAACTGGGATTTGAACACCTGAATCAAACTCCAGAACATTACGGTTTAGGATTAACTCTCGGTAGTGGTGAAGTCAGTCTCTGGGAATTAGCTAGAGCTTACGTTACTATGGCACAACTCGGAGAAGCTATGCCGCTAGTAAGCAGATTTTCCGATTCCCCAATCCAAAATCCAAGTTTCGCTGGAAGCACACCAAAGGTGCGATCTAAAATCCCAAATTCGACGACAATATGGCAATTAATAACTAATATGCTCAGTGACAGCCATGCTCGTGCAACAGCCTTTGGTGTAGACTCTGTATTAAATTTACCCTTTCCTTCTGCTGTTAAAACTGGCACTTCTTCCAATTTTCGTGATACTTGGACAGTTGGCTTCACTACCGATTACACCGTCGCTACTTGGGTAGGCAATTTCAACGGCGAACCAATGCGACAAGTTTCAGGTGTGACAGGGGCTGCACCCTTATGGAATCGGATTATGTTACATCTACACGAACATCAAGAACCAGCAAGTTTTCTATCTCCAGAAGGTTTAGTGCAACTACCTATTTGTGCAATTTCTGGGTTACGACCAACACAAAATTGTACCTCAGTGGTGCAGGAATATTTCTATCCTGAAGATAAAAGTAATTACGAACGTGAAAATCAATTCAATTTACCACCAGAGTATGATGAGTGGTTGGCAAAACAACAGCAATCAAATTTTACTTCTACCAATTTGAGAATTTTATCTCCGCATCATGGCGATTTATTTTTATTGTATCCAGGTGAAGAAGCGAAGCAAAAACTCGAATTTAAGCTAGCGGGAAATAAATTTGCGCCTGTGGAGTGGTGGCTAAATGGGGAAAAGCTAGATACAAACTCAGCTAATTCTTTATTTTGGAATTTGCGTCCTGGCAAGTGGACTTTGGAAGCAAGAAGCGGGGAAATGACCGACAAGGTAAGTTTTCAGGTGGAATTAGCTAGTATTAAACCTACGCGTCGAGGATTTTCTATTAGTAATTCTCAGGTAAAGGGGAATCGTCCATAATTAAATAGCAGGGGAATGCAGTGCTAGAGGGCATTGATTAAAAAAGGCAGGGATTACCTGCCTAGTTCCGTTAGACAGTTTGATAAGTAAACTATTGCAGATCATATTGACAAAGCCATTGCAAAATTATGTCAAAGGTGTGACCACAAATAATATATCTGTTCCAGCAACAATGTAAGCTTGAGCACAGGCGTAGACTTCCTGCTTTTTTAGAACTACGCTAAAGCCAGTGGGCGGGTCAATAGGATTCGGTTAAGCTGCACAGTGTATATATTAGCTTACCGCGTCTGCTTGATCGGAATCTCAATCACAAACTCTGTACCCTTTCCTGGTGCAGAAATACAGTTAATTTTTCCTTTATGTTTCTCCACAATAATCTGGTAACTAATAGATAATCCTAAGCCAGTACCTTTACCTACAGGTTTAGTAGTAAAGAAAGGGTCAAATAATCTAGTTTGAACTTCCTCAGTTATTCCTGAACCATTATCTTTAATACTAATAACTATCGACTCTTCATTTTTAACTTGAGTATGGATAATAATAGAACTAAGCTGTTTTTCAATCTCTCCTTTTAAATATTCTATTTCCCGTTGATGTAAAGCATCAATAGCGTTACTCAATATATTCATAAATACCTGATTTAATCCTCCTACATAACATTCAATAACAGGCAAATTACCATAATCTTTGATAATTGCAATTTCCTGCTGTTTATGCTTTTCTTTGAGACGATGCTGTAAAATTAGTAGGGTGCTATTAATTCCTTCATGAATATCAACAAGTTTCATTTCTGCTTCATCAAGACGCGAGAAGTTCCGCAAAGTTAGTACAATCTCGCAAATCCGTTCAGCACCAACTTCCATTGATGATAATATTTTCGGCATATCATCAATAATAAACTCTAAATCTATCTCATCAATTAGAGTAGTTATTTCTGGGTTGCAATTATAATATTGTTGCTGATATAAGTTAATTAAAGTTAGTAATTGCTGACTATATTCTCTAACATGCGTCAGATTACCATAAATAAAATTAACTGGATTATTGATTTCATGAGCAACACCAGCAACTAGCTGACCCAATGAAGACATTTTTTCAGTTTGAATAAGTTGTACTTGAGTGTGTTGTAATTCTTGCAGTGTCTGCTGTAGCTGAATATTTTTATGTTTTAATTTTGCCGTTCTCTCTGCAACTTCTATTTCCAATCTAGAATTAGTTTCTTCTAAAGCGGCTTGAGCAACTTTTTTAGCTTTTAAGTATTGCTGTAATAAATGCAATACTAAAAGCCATGCTGGAACCAGCATGGCTAAACTTATAATAGATTCTAAAATTGCCCATAAGATGCTTTTATAATATTCATCAACCTTCTGCTGTAACTCTAGTGAAATATTATGCTTTCTTTTCAGAACCCCCTCAGCATAAATTTGCTTCTGATTTTCATAATCTCGGCTAAAAAGTAGTAGTTGTGCTGCCTCTTTTTGATTTTTTTTAACTAAATCAAAAGATTGATATTCCATTGTAACTAAACGCTGATTAGCAGTATCAATTTTTTGGGCATCTTCATTTTTATATGCTTCAGGAGCCAGTTTAATAGATTCTTTAATAGCAATATCAAGTTTAGGTTCAAATAGGCGATACCGTTGTTCCCAAATAGAGTTTCCTGTAGCAGCGTTCATTCGGGCTGACATCGTTAGTACTTCATCCAGATAAGTAATTTCATCACTCAATCTTTGTAGTTTAAATTCATTTTTAGTAATACTATTGAAGTTATAATATGCTTGCCAGTTGAGCCAAATTTGAGGAATAAACAAGAGTAATGTCAGTAGTACTGTTAAAGTTACTAGTTGAGAGGAAACCAATCTCAGTTTATAAGGCAGGTGCATTTTGATACTATTTTTTAAATACATTTTAATTGGGCATTAACCCAATTTAATACTCTCGCATAAGTTTGGTTTCATCAGTATTAATACCGAAACACTCTCTTAAAAATTCTATGGTTTCATTTTGATACATTCCAAAATTAATCTCATTTATTTGTTTAACTTTAATCTTTCTACCATAGATAAATCCTAAGTTGAAATTCTTTAAGTCTAATTTTGAAAAATTATAAGGAACTGGATATATAAATTTAGCAAAGAATTGATAGATGAATAAATGGAGTTGATTGGTCTTTAAGTCATTACCCATTGTAAAGCCTATTACAAAAGCTTCATCTTGAGGAGAAATCCCCCTCCCTAAAAGTATGTGAATATAATCATGATGGCGCAGACTAATTTTTCCAGGTAATGCCAATAGGCTACTAGGGTTCTCTAGTAACCAAATTACAAAAGGGATTTTCGGCTCATTATACAACCTAAATACTAATGAATGTGCTTTTTTTAAATTCATTTGAGCTATATCTATTTGAAAAGTTTCATCTAAATCAAAAGCCATATATATACAATAAAACAACTAACTTATTAGTATTTGTTTTTCTTCTAATTTGTCTATATTTACCAACAAAATTATTTTTATTTTTATAATTAAGTACATTAAAAACAATTTTACATAAAATTTCAGTATTATCACTGAGATTGTGACCAAAGGCAAAGGCATCTAAATGAAGAATCATCGACTGATAGAGATTTCTGCAATTCTGCTGTGAAAAAAGGATGTTGCTGCAATAGCTTTATCATGGTTTAGTTGATGGGCTGTTTACCACAGTCCTGAATTCGGTGAATATGTTGCCCGATATGGGCAACTAGCTAGATACCAGAAAGTGTCAAACTAAATATTAAGTCTATAGAAAAGCCGCAAACTCAAACTATGACTCAGCAACCAACAGATTTAGACAATAAAGCTGTATTTGACCATCTCTGGGAGATTACAAAGGAACTCCGCCAAAAACTAGAGGCTCGTTTTCAGTTACATCCAGACCCTTCTGTAGAAAATTTACAGCAATACAGCAGTCTCGATGGCAATATGAAGGGTTCGCTCACCGCTTTTTCGGCGGAAGAAATTGACTGGCTAATTCATTCGTGGTTAGGAAACCCTGAAAGATCAAACTTCAGCACCATGCGTCTCACCGCTTGGTTGAAGTCGCATATCCAGGTTCCTCATTTGGCTTTTGAGTTTGGCACACTTCCGAATATTTTCTTTTATATAGATTACATTCCCCGGACTGAGCTTTTAACCGATTTGGTATATCTCGATCGCTACTATGAGCCAGTTAACCAAACATTCTTGAAGTTGCAGGACGATTCGCGCCTAAAGGTATTTACCAGCAAAAGTGTGTATGTTCGCCTATTTCAATCGCCTGTTAGCTTGTGCTACACCGGCGCACCTACTTTTGAGACTCTCGAACTAACTCGCACACTTGCACATGAAACACTTGATCGCTGGCTAACTTGGGTAAATGCAGCTGAACCTGTACCAGAAGATGTACGAGAGGCTTTGGCTACTCGTGATTTGTTGGTACGGCGTACTAGTGCTGAACGTGACCCTGGTAATAAATTTGCCGCACAGATGTTTGGATCGGAATTGACAGATAAACTTGTGCGATCGCTCTGGGGTGGCGATCGAATTAGTCATTAGTCATTAGTCATTTGTCATTTGTCATTGGTCATTTGTCCTTAGTCCTATGCCCTATGCCCA
Source organism: Nostoc sp. ChiQUE02 (assembly GCF_034531305.2). Classification (NCBI taxonomy): domain Bacteria; kingdom Bacillati; phylum Cyanobacteriota; class Cyanophyceae; order Nostocales; family Nostocaceae; genus Nostoc; species Nostoc sp. ChiQUE02. Next base: position 207,137 of record NZ_JAVRBN020000008.1, on the reverse strand, counting down.
CTAATTTAGAATCCTACCGCGCTTTGGCACTGCAAGTTACCTGTCATGCAGTCAACCAAACAAGCGACCGCCACCAAGCGCGATCGCTCATACAAAACTCCATCAACCGCCTAGCCCAACAAATTGCTGCCAGTATCGCTTTCATCGGCTTTGATTGTCGTTTAATTGTACTGCCAGAGTATTTTCTCACTGGTTTTCCGATGGGAGATTCTCTAGCAGGGTGGGCAGAAAAAGCTTGTATAGAAATGGCTGGTGCTGAATATGAGGCCCTTGGTAAAATAGCCCAAAAGCATAAAATCTTTTTGGCTGGTAACGCCTACGAAGTTGACCCCAACTTTCCCGGATTGTATTTCCAAACCTGCTTTATTCTTGACCCCTCTGGCTCAATTGTCTTGCGGTATCGGCGGCTGAATTCTTTGTTTGCTCCCACACCCCATGATGTTTGGGATAAGTATCTCGACTGCTATGGTTTAGAAGGAGTTTTCCCCATTGCTAAAACTGCGATCGGTAATTTGGCAGCTTTGGCATCAGAAGAAATTTTGTATCCAGAAGTGGCGCGGTGTCTGGCGATGCGAGGAGCGGAGCTTTTTGTCCATTCCACCTCGGAAGTATACAACAAAAACCTCACGCCCAAAGACGCGGCAAAAATCACTCGCGCCGTCGAAAACATGGCTTACGTGGTTTCAGCTAATACCGCAGGCATCGCTAATATTGCCATCCCCATCGCCTCGGCTGATGGTGGTTCTAAAATCATTGACCATCGCGGAATCGTTTTAGCAGAGACAGGTGCAGGCGAAAGCATGGCAGCTTTTGCAGAGATTGATTTAGCAGCATTACGCCGCGATCGCCGCCGACCAGGGTTAAATAATTTACTTGCACGCCAACGATTTGAACTATACGCCGAAAGTTACAACCAATCACACTTTTACCCAGCTAATACTATGCTGGAGGGAGAAGTAGACCGCAAACACTTCCTGCAAACGCAGCAAGCCACCATTGAGCGCTTAACCCAATTAGGCATAATTTGAATTTGGGAATGGGGGTATTGCGAGTAATAAAAAATGACTAATACTTCGACTTCGCTCAGTACAAGTGACTAATGACTAATGACTAATGACAAAACCATAGAAGTCCGTAACCCGCGAACTGGCAAATTTGACTATGTAATTATCCCGCCGCCCCCAAGGCTGCTGGTACAGCAATGTAAGCGCACCCGCAGGGCGCAAGTCCGCTGGCAGCAAATGGGTTTAGAAGGGAGAATTGAAGCTTTACAGCAGTGGAAGCAAGCGATATTATCTGGACGCGATCGCTTAACGGAGGCTTTGGTAAATGATACGGGAAGATTGTCAACCTCGGTATTAGAAATAGACTCCTTCCTATCTAGCATTGATCGCTGGTGTCGATTAGCACCGGAGTTGCTGCAAGAAACTGCAAAAAACACAGCAATTCCGTTTATCGCCTTGCAACAAACATCCGTTCCTTATCCCCTAGTTGGAATAATTAGCCCGTGGAATTTTCCGTTGTTGCTGTCTACCATTGATACCATTCCGGCATTGCTGGCGGGTTGTGCTGTCATTGTCAAACCCAGTGAAATTGCTCCCCGGTTCGTAGCACCACTGACTACAGCACTCAACGCTGTTCCCAAATTGCGCGAGGTATTAACTTTTGTTGAAGGAGCAGGCGCAACCGGATCTGTTTTGATTGAAAATGTAGATTTGGTCTGCTTTACAGGCAGTGTAGCGACAGGACGAAAAGTGGCACAGGCGGCTGCAAAACAGTTTATTCCAGCTTTTTTGGAATTAGGAGGAAAAGATCCTGCGATCGTTTTAGAATCAGCCAATTTAGAATTAGCAACCTCAGCCATCTTATGGGGTTCCGTCGTTAACACGGGACAGTCGTGCCTCTCAATTGAGCGAATTTACGTTGCAGACTCCATATTTGAAAAGTTTTATCATCAACTAGTAGCCAAAGCCCATCGCCTGGGGCTAGCTTATCCCACAGTTGAAAGTGGAGAAATTGGCCCCATCATCGCCGAAAGACAAGCAGCCATTATTAGCGACCATCTCTTAGATGCAGTGGAAAAGGGAGCAGTAATTCACTGCGGCGGTGTCATTGAAGATTTAGGTGGCGGTTGGTGGTGTCGTCCCACAGTACTTACCCAGGTTAATCATTCCATGAAAGTGATGATGGAAGAGACTTTCGGCCCGATTATGCCAGTGATGCCTTTTTCCACAGTAGAGGAAGCAGTATCTTTAGCTAATGACTCAATTTATGGATTAAGTGCTGCTGTGTTTGCCTCGGAAGCCGAAGCCTTAGAAGTTGCTCAACAGATAGATGCAGGTGCTATTAGTATCAACGATGCTGGACTCACCGCCATCATGCATGAAGGAGAGAAAAACGCCTTCAAATTCTCCGGTTTGGGAGGGTCACGCATGGGTGCGGCGGCGCTGAAACGGTTCATGCGAAAAAAAGCTATTTTGATCAAAACTAACGATACTAATGACCCTTGGTGGTTTGGGAATGGGGAGTGACCAATGCCATCATCACTATGTAACTCATTAGCTTAACCAATGGCGATCGCCTCTGCCACAGTTTCGTCTACGATAACCAAAGCATCTGGAAGAATTTTCATAGTTTTGGTTCAGAACAGGAGTCCATTCGTTCAGAACACGAGCTTATTCATTCAGAACACGAGCTTATTCGTTCAGAACACGAGCTTATTCGTTCAGAACACGAGCTTATTCGTTCAGAACACGAGCTTATTCGTTCAGAACACGAGCTTATTCGTTCAGAACACGAGCTTATTCGTTCAGAACACGAGCTTATTCGTTCAGAACACGAGCTTATTCGTTCAGAACACGAGCTTATTCGTTCAGAACACGAGCTTATTCATTCAGAACACGAGCTTATTCGTTCAGAACACGAGCTTATTCGTTCAGAACACGAGCTTATTCGTTCAGAACACGAGCTTATTCGTTCAGAACACGAGCTTATTCGTTCAGAACACGAGCTTATTCGTTCAGAACACAAGTCCATTCGTTCAGAACACGAGCTTATTCGTTCAGAACACAAGTCCATTCGTTCACTTGGTCAGTGGCGTGGTGTTGAAGTATGGCAAAGACAGCCGGGAATATGAGATGACAGGCGGGGTACGCAAAAGCGATCGCATTCGTAAAGCCACCAGCAGTTACTACAAGACTATCTGTCAGTATTTAATGTCCTTAGTGGTATTACATACGTAACTTTTCAACCCTAAAAGTACTGGACGACCACTGAGGCATCGGCTAGAGTTGAAGCGCTGTCGGTTACTGTTGACCTTGCTTTGATTTATGACTACCAATCCAAACCAGATTCTTAAAAGGATAGATTTCGGTAATGAAGCTGGAGATAGAGCTACCGAACCTCCTTACAACGTTCAAATTCCAACCGAAGGGTAGTAAAGCGATGCAAGCAAAATCCCAAGAGCAACTTTCCCCCAATGATGCCGAAGTTATTTTAGGATGCTTACCTGAACAAATTCGTGCCGCTCTAATTGCTCGTGCTACTGAAATTGAATATCCAATCGAAGCAGTTATTGAGATGGCGATCGCAAGTTTTCTCGACACAGAGGCGTTGGCTTTTGCAGATTGCAAGCCAGGGCGTGGACAATAAAAGCGTAAACTGGCGATCGCAGGCGGCGGTACTGACGAAAGATATTGGTGTGGATACAGAAGAACATTAGAAGCCGACGATAAATGCGTAGGCGTAGCCCGCCGCAGGCATCGCTTGGAAGAAAAACGAATTCGTTATGCTTCACGTTAAGTTATAATTTCTGCACGACTGAAGTCTCAGCAGTGGGATGAATACAGAAGCCCAATTTTTCGCAGACTCTTTGCATTGCAAAATTTTTAGTCAGGATTCCGGCACTAATTAGCGTTAAATCTTCATCACGCCCTACTTAGAGTAACTTTATGCCCTGAAGTGAGTCGGTCGTCTATCGGATTAAAATGTGAGGAGAATATTGTGTTTATCTCAACTCATACCTATGCAAATTACCCTTAACCTAGATGAATCTCTCCTTAACGAAGCCTTACAACTCACCAACCTCACTACTCAAGAAGAACTAGTCAATTTTGCTCTGCAAGAACTTGTGCGTTCACGAAGTGGCTCCTCTGAAACATCACACCGCAAGAAAAACCTTTTCGACCTCGCAGGACAAATTCAGTTAGTCCCAGACTTTGACCACAAAGCTCTGCGCGAGACTCGTCATGCTGCTGATTGATACATCCGTTTGGATAGTAGTCTTCCGCGACCGCAACGGTCAAGTTCGCCAGCAGCTTGAAACCCTAATTGCTAATAGAGAAGTTCTGCTCACCCGATTCACTCAGCTTGAATTGCTTCAAGGTAGCCTGAACGAGCAAGAATGGACTCTCCTCTCCACCTAGCTCGAAACACAAAATTATATTGAACCTTCGATTCATTCTTGGCAAGCGGCTGCTCGTATTTACTATGACTTGCGCCGCCAAGGGCTTACCGTTCGCAGCCCAATCGATTGTTGCATTGCTCAAACGGCTCTGGAAAATAATTTGCTTATGATTCACAGCGATCGCGATTTTGAAACCATTGCCCAAGTGCGATCGCTCCAACACCTTCGCTTTCAACCTTGAGTTTATCCTGAAAAACTGACGGGCAAGTGCTACAAACGGAATTCGTTATGCTTCGCGTCAAGTTATGCCAGCGATGATTAAAGCCGTCTTTGACAACCTTCCCCACTCCCCACTCATAATATGCGAACATAATTAAGTTGTAGCTGACTACCTGCACAGAGATTTAAAATGGATACCATTGCAATCCCTGTTCTGAATCGCCTAGTAGATGCCACGGTAGAGATTCCTGTTTTTAAAAGTATTACCAATCGGGCATTACTCGTCGCGGCCCTAGCCCCAGGTGACTCGATTTTAGAAAATGCCTTATTTAATGAAGATTGGCATTTGCTGTCACTGGCTTAAAGGTTCCAAGCCTTGTAATAAAAGACCCTGGTTGTACAGCGAAAACTTTTCCCGATTACTTTACTCGATTTTTCCAGATGTTAGAACAATAAAAGGTGAATTGCAATGTCAAATATTCGAGAAGGAATGCCCGTACTTGCCCGTCATGAAGGAGATTGGGTAGGAACTTATACATTAATTGATACAGCAGGAAAAATCCTCGACAAGTATGAGTCTCACTTAACTTGTCAATTTCCAGAAAATGGTCCTCATCCCTATTACCAAATAAATCGCTACAAGTGGTCTGATGGTAAACGAGAGGAGTATGAATTTCCAGGAATATATAAAGATAATAAGCTCTGGTTTGACACCGATCGCATTGACGGAAAAGCCTGGGAAGCCGATGATTCAATTGTGATTTTGTGGTTTAGTTATAAAACAAACCCAGAAATGAGCTTATATGAAATGATCTACATTAGTCCTGACAATAACAATCGTGCCCGCACTTGGCATTGGTTTAAGAACAATCAAATCTTTCAACGCACCCTAATTCAAGAAGAACGGCTAAGATAGTAATTTAATTTCTCCTTTCAGAAATAACCACACTCATTATTCTCCAGTCCGCGCAGGCGGACTTTGTTTGTGTAAACACGGCTTCCAATCGTTAGGCTTTCATCTCAAACCTCAGCTTAGTAAGGTACACGCATGGCAAAAAGTGACAAAATAAACTTTTCTACCCCTAGTGGGTTTCCAGAATTTCTTCCTAGCGAAAAGCGTCTAGAATTATATTTGCTAGATACCATCCGTAGAGTTTTTGAAAGCTATGGATTTACGCCCATCGAAACACCTGCTGTAGAACGTTTAGAAGTGCTGCAAGCTAAAGGTAATCAAGGCGACAATATCATTTATGGAATTGATCCTATACTGCCACCAAATCGACAAGCCGAGAGAGATAAATCGGGCGAAACTGGTTCGGAAGCAAGAGCTTTAAAGTTTGATCAAACGGTTCCTTTAGCGGCGTATATTGCCCGTCACTTGAATGAATTAACCTTTCCCTTTGCCCGTTACCAAACGGATGTGGTTTTTCGGGGTGAACGGGCGAAAGATGGGCGCTTTCGTCAGTTTCGTCAGTGTGATATTGATGTAGTTGCTCGTCGTGAACTCAGCTTGCTGTATGATGCTCAGATGCCTGCAATTATTAGTGAGATATTTGAAGCAATTAATATTGGTGATTTTCTGATTCGCATCAATAATCGTAAAATTCTTACTGGTTTTTTTAAGTCAGTGGGAATTGCCGAAAATCAAATTAAGTCCTGTATTGGGATTGTTGATACTCTCGAAAAAATTGGTGAAAGTAAAGTAAAACAAGATTTAGAAAAAGAAGGAATTTCAGCAGAGCAAGCTCAAAAAATAATTGAATTTATTAAAATTGGCGGCTCGGTTGATGAAGTCTTAGATAAGCTCAAGCACCTCGCCCAAAATCTGCCAGAAACTGAGCAATTGAGCTTAGGAGTTACCGAATTAGAAACGGTAATTGCAGGGGTGCGTAATCTGGGAGTTTCCGACAATCGTTTCTGTATTGATTTATCTATTGCGCGTGGTCTTGATTACTATACTGGCACAGTTTACGAAACAACTTTATTAGGACATGAAGCTTTAGGCAGTATTTGTTCTGGTGGTAGATATGAAGAATTAGTTGGGGTATTTTTGGGCGAAAAAATGCCTGGTGTAGGCATTTCTATTGGCTTAACTCGTTTAATTAGTCGTTTGTTAAAAGCTGGGATTCTAAGTACTTTAGCTGCTACACCAGCCCAGGTGATGGTAGTGAATATGCAAGAAGATTTAATGCCTACTTATTTAAAAGTTTCTCAACATCTGCGTCAGGCAGGAATTAATGTGATAACTAACTTTGATAAGCGTCCTTTGGGTAAACAATTTCAATTAGCAGACAAACAAGGGATTCAATTCTGTGTAATTATTGGTTCTGAAGAAGCAGCAGCACAAAAATCCTCGCTCAAAGATTTGAAAACAGGCGAACAAGTAGAAGTGCTACTAGAAAATTTGGCTGAGGAAGTTAAAAGAAGGCTTACCTAAAATTTGATTTATCAAGTAGTGAGTGTCTATTGCGATGCGTTGCTTTCGCCTAACACACCCTACTTGTAGCTTTTGGGATTTTATATTTTACATTAGGAATCGCCTTGGTATATCTGACTTGGTGTGAATTCATCAGTCGCAATCATTTTTCAAACTGGTATTATTTGGAAGCCCTTTATGAGTTTGTCCGATCTCCCTAATCTCTGGGTTCCTCTAGCACTTTTAGGTTTAATTGTTATAGCTGCTGTATTTTTTAGCCACAGCAGTTGATATTTAAAACATTCCAATTGAGGTAAAGGATGGCGTGCACAGATGGGGAAAGGAAGGTTAGAAGCATTCAGCGATGGAGTGATTGCCATCATCATCACCATTATGGTGCTGGAAATCAAAGTGCCGCATGGGTTCGATTTAGCTGCGCTGCGTCCGCTGATTCCAGTATTTCTCAGCTATGTGCTGAGTTTTATTTTTCTCGGCATCTACTGGAACAATCACCATCATCTCTTACAGGCAGTCCGACATGTTAATGGGCGTATCCTTTGGGCGAATTTGCATTTGCTATTTTGGTTGTCGCTAATCCCCTTCGCCACTGGCTGGATGGGTGAGAATAACTTTGCTGCTATGCCAGTTGCCCTTTATGGTACGGTATTGTTGTTGTCTGCAATCGCTTACTTCATCCTTACCCGCACCCTCATTTCTTATCATGGCAGCGATTCGACTCTAGTGATCGCAGTGGGTCGAGATTTCAAAGGAAAAATATCGGTGGTGTTCTATGCTGTGGCAATTCCACTTGCCTTTGTGAACTCATGGTTTGCCTGTATACTATACGTTCTGGTTGCAGTTATGTGGCTCATCCCTGACCGTCGCATTGAGAAGACTCTCACACTCTAAACGAATTACGAATTACCACAAGTAAAATACCTAATAGCAATTCTGTATGAAGATGCACTTTATAAAACCCCCCTGCTGGCTTCCCTTGGCAAGGCAGGGTGGTTTCATACAAAGAAAGAAAAAACTTTGTGCAGTTGATTGGAGAGGGCGCGTTGTGCTTGAGGAATAGTTCGGAAACGAAGTTTGCGTGCGATCGTAATGAAAAAGTTGTGTAAGATAGACCAATTCACAGGGGCATTTCCACCACGGCGTGGTGGAAAATCTTCCTTGAATGTCACATCTCTCACCCAATGGAGCCGATTTTCGATGCCCCAATGCCCTTGAATATCGGCAAGTAACTGTTGAGCTTCGAGACATTGACTACAGATATAGAATTGACGCTCGTAGAATGGCTGATCATTGCGCTCACCCTGACGCTCGACAACCACAAAAGTTTTGAGTCCAGACCATTTTTTTTGAAGTTGTTCGGGGGCAGCAAAAACCTTGCACTCACGTTGGACTAGTCTAGAATGAACATTCTCTACAGTTGTGGCACTGCTAAGTGGAGTATCCTGTTGTGATTCAGTTTGAGCCATTTTATAGAGTGTCGGTTGATTTTCTTTTAGTCCAATCAGGTAATCATTGCCACTATCGACGATCAGCGATACAGTTTTTTTTGGCAGTGTAAAGCATCAAGGGTAAAAACGACTTGTTGACCACAAAACTCGGAGATTAATTGTTTTACGATGTCTACGACGGGCTACGCCTACGCCACTTCACTAATTTTTTTGTTGGACATTGGTTGCATCCTGAGTACAATGCCCCGCTCATGACTATAAACTGATACTGTACTGATAAAGTTTTGGTAGGACTGACTGTAATCTGTAACTGTGCAACGAATGCCTTTGCCATCTATTGCCAAACGTTCTCCTGGTATTGGTGGGACAAAAACTGATGCCCAATTAAAAAATCAAGTCGGTAAATGGCTGAAAATCTATTGTTTTTAGTACTCGTCGGAACGTTGAATAGGATGGAAACTTAATTGTCTCATCTAGGTTTAACAGTTCAATTAAGCTTTGTCTGTGTTCTTTGGTAAAATCTTCCAGTGGACGGTAGCCCCAATACCCAGTCATTGCTCCCAGCAATATGAGCAATAATACTAACCATAATTCATGTCTTCGTCCCCGGATGTGCCTATAGTCTGGGACTTGCTGTAATTGTTCGACGAGATTCATACTTGTTAGTTATCCATTTTTCTCTACCCTCTACAAATCATTATTATTTTTCTCTCGTTGTATGAAACCACCCTGCCAACCCCCCTTAAAAAGGGGGGCTAAGAACGCCTTATTTTCCCCTTTTTAAGGGGGACTAAGGGGGATCTCCAATGACTATGCACCTTAACCGAGAAGTATTGAACTGCGATCGCTTAAGCTCTGGCGAATAGAATAGAGCCTCCGGCACGCTGACGCGTTAAGCGAAGCTATGCCGTTGGCGTTCGCGCAGCGTGTCGCAGACAAGCCTCTCGTAGAGAAGGCTTTACGCGGCTATACAAACAAAGTCCGTCTCCGCGGACTAAGACAAAAACAAAATTGAGTGTTTGAAACCCACGGAGGTGGGTTTTGTCTGTGTAGACGCGGTTTCTAACCTCCCTTTTAACTCCTAACTCCCCACTCCCTAACTCGTCTCCTGAATTTGCAGACGTACAGTGTGTTCAGTCGCACCACTAAGTTGCAATTCCATAATTTCACCACCCAGAGGTTCCAAGCAAGTGAGGAGCGATCGCAAGTTGGGTGTACTTGCGCCTGTATCTACATATAATCTATCTGCCAAATTGCCGATTCGTTTCCAAGTCATGTAGAGTTTAGCGATCGTTTGTTCAATCTGCGATGCTTGATTGACCAAATCAGCAGCAATGCTCAAACAGCCGACTCTTTGCGCTTCTTCTAAAGCTGTTTCAATATCAATATTTTCCTGCGTCAGCGCCTGAACTTGAGCCGCCCCTTTGAGATATTTGGCCAAGTTACGCGCTTCTGTAGTAACTTGTTTGAGGGTATCCACATCAGGATTGGCAGCAATTTCCTTTTGGATAAACTTTTGGTGCGATTCTGGCAGTTTTTCCATTTCCTTCACTAGTGGGGCAATGTAACGCGGGGGAAGGGTGTTATCTGCTGCTTTTTCCTTGACTGCTTCAGGTAATAAATCTGAGGACATGGCTGTCCATTCATCACTGAGTTGACGAACTTCCCGTCTGGTGATGCGATCGCCTTTTTGGGCGGCTTCACTCACCATCTGTTGCACTTCTGGGACAGCTTTGGAGGTTTCGACAAAAGCCCGTTTGCTGAAGTTGTTTACAGATCCGGGGTCAAGTTTACCATCTTCGATGAGAGTATCAGCACTATTCGCCAGTTGAATCCAGGAATATGCTTGACTTTTGGTGATTTCCCGCTCTTTTAGCCATCGCAGAAAGCCAGTACCGCGTCCGTCACCACCGACTTTCTCTCTGTCGCGGATCGCCCGTAAAATTCGCCCCCGCCAGATTTCAGTTTGCAAATCAAAGCGATCGCATACCTGCCAGGCTATTTCGAGTTGCTGTTGAAAATCTGACTCTAGAATCTGTTCATCTTCTGGATCGGGCAGTTCAAAACTGATATCTGCTGGCTGTAGTAAAGCAGCAGCAAGGTCGTTGATGGAGTCGGTGTCTTGCACGATTGATGACTAACTAGTGGATGCGATCGGCTTATTATGCCACAATCTGTGGACTCACACTTAAGGGGGAGTACGGTATTTTGAATTACAACAAAATAGTAGAAAGGGGTAACCCACCTCAGTGAGGTCTTTAATTGATCGAAGAGAATAAAAATAAAACGATGAACCAGGTAGACTACCTCCGGATTAGCTTAATAGATCGCTGCAATTTTCGTTGTCAATACTGTATGCCAGAGGGAGTAGAACTGGACTATATTCTCAAGCAACAGATGTTGAGTGATGAGGAGCTGCTTACCCTAATTCAAGAGGTATTTATTCCAGTAGGCTTTAATCGGTTTCGTTTGACTGGGGGTGAACCCTTATTGCGTCCCCGTGTGGTGGATTTGGTAAATGCGATCGCAACTCTGCCCCAAACTCAAGACCTCTCAATGACCACCAATGGGTTTTTGCTGGCTCCGATGGCACAAAATCTCTACAACGCAGGTCTGCGAAGAATTAATATTAGTCTAGACTCTCTTGATCCCGACACTTTTAATCAAATTATCGGTAACCAAGGTCGTTCTCGTTGGCAACAAGTTTGGCACGGAATTCAAGCTGCCCATCAAGTCGGATTCGACCCCCTGAAGCTGAATGTGGTGGTGATTCCTGGCGTCAATGACCACGAAATTCTAGATTTAGCCGCCCTGACAATTGACAAACAGTGGCATGTTCGATTTATTGAATTTATGCCTATTGGCAATTTGCATTTGTTTGGCGATCGCGGTTGGGTATCTTCAGCCGAATTACGGCAACAAATCCGCGATCGCTGGGGCTTGACCGAATCCCAAGTTCGTGGTGCTGGCCCAGCTGATGTCTTTAAAATTCCCGGTGCGAAGGGGACACTGGGATTTATTAGTCAGATGTCGGAATGTTTTTGCGATCGTTGTAACCGGATGCGCCTGAGTGCCGATGGCTGGCTGCGTCCCTGTTTATTGAATGAAACTGGTCAAATAGATTTAAAAACTGCTTTGCGATCTGGTATCAGCACCGCTCAATTACAAGAGCAGGTCAGAGATTTACTCGGGATTAAACCAGAAATTAACTTTAAACAGCGCAATTCTGGCATTTTAAGTACATATACCCGCACCATGTCGCAAATTGGTGGATAGTCATTGGTCATTGGACATTTGTCATTTGTCCTTTGCACATAACTAGGGACAAATGACTAAGGACAAATGACTATTACGCTTGTCGTGAGTAGTATTCCACCACAAGTAGTTCATTAACTTGTAGTGCCACCCATTCCCGTTCAATAACGCTGTTGACTTTACCAACCAACTTATTTTTGTCAAACTCCAAATGACTGGGGAGGTTGGCCAAACCGGGATATTGCAAGTTAGCTTCCACCAACTTCCGTGATTGTGCCCGATCCCTGACCGCAATTACTTCACCAGGACGGCATTGGTAGCTGGCAATATTAACCACACGACCGTTAACAGTTACGTGACCGTGATTCACCAGTTGACGAGCCGCTGGGATAGTCGGGGCTATACCCAAGCGGAAAACGGTGTTATCCAAACGCATTTCTAGCAATTGCAGCAGCACTTGTCCGGTAGAACCAGTAACACGTCTGGCTTTCCGCACATAGCGGAGCAATTGCTTTTCAGTCAAACCGTAGTTGAAGCGGAGCTTTTGCTTTTCTTCTAGACGGATAGCATACTCAGAGCGCTTCTTGCGGTTCTGACCATGCTGACCAGGTGGGTAAGCGCGTCTAGCGCTTTTCCGAGTCAATCCTGGTAAATCGCCCAAGCGGCGTACAATTCTGAGGCGTGGCCCTCTATATCGGGACATGAGTTTCCTTAATCTAATCCTGTTTAAACTTTACCCAAACATTCAATTTTGACATTCCCCTGATTAAAAATCAGAGGATTCTTGGTTTTTTGAGGCTGCTTGCTTTGGTATGACGTATCCTACCAATGTAGAGGCATCTTCATTACACCAGCTGTTTGAAGTCGGTAGAGCCGACGCACTGGCTTCCAAGCCTGAATTCCGACGTGCCCCGCCGTACTCCTGCCAATAAGTTTTTTGTGTTTATTTAGTTTCGTAGGCTACTCAATCATCAGATTGGTTTACGCAGTATTCTTACTCTGAAATACTTTTTACGTTGCCTACTTATCTTTCAAACAGTTATATTAACACAATTTTCGACATAATTAATTATGTCTATAGCTTGCTCCCGCTGAAATTCTTTAATTGCAGAGGATTTTTAAAATATTTGAGTTAGCATAACCTTGGGTGTTTGGAGAATGGCAATGTCAATGAGCAATAAAGCGGTTAATAGAGGTAAGAACAAACAAGCCAGTTCCACCTTTAGGAATTTAACAATACCAGTTTTGGCTATAGCTGGATGGTTGACAACGATCTTACCCAATACAGCGATCGCTGCCTCCTACAGCAATGATTATAGTGTCTGTGCGGGTCGCCTCCTAAAAGTGGGCGTAACGGCAGAAGCGGCATCACAAGGTTGTGCAGCAGCATTGCGTCCAAGGGATTTGGCTGCTTGCGTGGTTAAAATTGATAAGGAAACCCAAATTGCCGCGACAGATGCGCTTTCTTCTTGTGGTAAGGCCCGGCGTCCTGAAGAGTTAGCTACTTGTGTAGTTGGTGTTAGCTTAAGTATTAAGGAAGAAGCTAATCCGGCAGTTTTAGATTACTGTGGACGTAGTTTATTACCCGTGCGCTTTGGCCAGTGTGTGGTTGGCTTGCGTAGTCAAATCGACTTTCCCCCTACTCAAGCGCTAGATACCTGTATCAGTGCTGATGATAGTGTTGTTGGCGCTTCATCTTTATCTACACCGCCGACGCTAATTCCTGCGGGATCAAGTCCAAGTATCGAGAATACCCCATTTCCAACGCAACCGCTTGTTCCAGCACAACCCGGCGGGACTAATTAAATTACAGTGCTTTGTAATTGATTGAAAATACAGGTTGAATATAGAGTTGGCTATTTGCCAACCCGATTCAGGGACTACCAAAAATAAATCATCCGATTTGAATTTATCGGTTGGGTTGAGCAACAGCTCAACCCAACCTTGTATATTACAATGCCTCAACCTGACTGGGTAATTTACTTTTGCTGACTCTATAGCAAAGTTAGGCGATCGCAGTAATATTTGTATTAGCAAGCACTGCCTGATTCGAGAACTGGTCTATCTAAACTTGTTCAGCACCACCAATTCCATCAATAATCAGTAGATATTGAAGATAAATTTGGGCAAAACTTGAATTTTTTCCAATAAACCATACTATAGGGGCGCACAGATGTACGCCCCTATTGGTAATTGTGATTCAAATAAATGAAAAACACTATAATACTCCTCTCCAACACGGAAAGGAGTTGGAGAGAGGTTGGTCAAAGTCACGTTACTCGATCGCCTTTGGGAATTTGGAATTTTGCACAATTGTACTAGTCTTCTCTTTCGCCAAAAGCTGTCTGTAAAACCACTGCAATCCCTCCGTCTTGGTGATATTTATCTGCCCAAGCACGGATAACTTCATCCAATTCTTCCATAGCTTGCTCCATTTTTTCTGGAAGAATATCAAGTTCTTCCAACAAGCGCATGGCATTTCGTCGCCGTTCTGCCCAATTTTTCATCATCCGGAAATACCGAGCGGTATCTTCTACCATGATGTAAGTACGTTCTTGATCGTCTGCTGGGGCATAAAAAGGACGGGTAAGAGCGTAGAAGGGCATTCCCCAAGGAGAATCAACGCGAGTTACCGTGCCTGAATAGAGCAGACGGCGCTTGATATGCTCACCCAAAGCTTCACTCAAAGGCATTTGGTGTTCGGGTGGCAAATCTTCTTGCGATCGCTTGTGCAAAAACTCGATCAAATCCAAAAACTCAAAAGAGCTAACTAACTGGGCGTCAGGTAGATTGCTTGGCAGTTTTTGCTCAATTTGTCTTTTTTCTTCACTGGTCAGACTGCTACCAGGAACGCGCGATCGCCCCGGTTGCCAAGGATATTTTTCTAGCCAGACATAAGGCAATTGAATCAAGTAGCGAGGTTCTTGAGAACCCAGCATTTTTAACAGTTTGCCTTCTGTTAGCGCCTGTCTGACTTCTTCTACAATAATTTTTACCCGTTTCGGCTCCAGGTGGTGCAAATGCCCTGTCATCCGCAGGTTTTGTCCCTGCTCTAGATAGGTCATGTAAATTGCACACTTTGCTGCTGTTGCGGCTGCGTCTAAAAATGCCCCATGCCTGTGCCCACTCGTCCGCATGGCACTGAAAGCCAGATAAAGCATGATCTGATCCATCGCACTGGGGTCAAGACGTTTGATCAGATCTATGTCGTTACTCATATTACAGACAATTGAATAGCACGTTTACAGAGTTTTTAATCGAGTGAAAATAGGTAGTATACACCTGGCTGAAGGTAATGTCTTTACTTCAGACTATATTAGTATGCGATAACTATGAAATCGGTGGTAGTCCAAACTACCATTTTCGCATATTTTCTGGTACAAAGGCAGATTCGTTGGTTGTGACTATAACTGTCTCTGCATCTGACCAGAAAATTACAGACATCACCAAGTTCAGCTTGACGGCGGTTTACATCCCAGAAGTCAAATGTTTTGCAAGTAATCTACAAAGCTTTTCAGTTCTCTGGAGTTTTTCTCATCTTTCAAGAGTAACAATATCAAGCTGCTTACACCTAATATGGCGCTATGCCGACTCGGAGTAATAACTAGTTTGCACGGTTCATCTGGGATATCTATTACTCGAAAAAGATGCTTTTTTTCAGCTTTGACGAATTATTTGTAGTACACAGATGACTAGAAATAATTGGGAGTAGTCTAAAAAGAAATCGCTTACCAGGTGTAGCCATAGAAGTTGAGCCACACGGCTCGTTGTGAACTATTATCCCCTTTACAACCTCCAGCGATGTCTCGGCAGTATCAGCCGTTGGCTTGAGGGAAGATAGTAGACATCAAGTAGAGCAAATAATTCCAATTTCAAAATACCTGTTGTTTTTTCAAATATTGTTCCTTATCATATCATTGTTTTTTGGCTTTGGAAAAAATTTATCTCTTTTAAAGTATATCAATTATCTGTATTTAAATAATTTACATTTTTTCTAAATCAAGGTTTGGTGATATTTTTATTTTTACTTTTAAATCTAACTTTGATTTATCTTTTTGTATTGATTCTTGGACACAGAAAGCCGCGATTATTTTAGACTGAATCGCGTAGCTATAAGGCTTTTTGGATTATGCTAAGAACTGAAAAGTTAGTTACTAGACATACATCTAATAAAATATTTTTGATTCCATCTGATAATTATTTAGAGATTGCTTTTTAATAAATTTATATTTTTTTCATGAAAAAATTTTAAAATTTCATGTTTTAACTAATTCATTGGCTACTTTCAAGGATGTTTTTACCTCGCTGTTTTGTCTATTTGAGAGGTTTGAATCTCGTAGCTAGTTTGTTGCTATAAAAGAAGGAAAATACGCAGCAGGCTATGATATAGGCTTCTTTGTCTGGGGATCTGAGCGATCGCAGACCAAGTTGACTAGTAGAGAAGAGCAGAAATAAAGATACTATCTCACCAAACACAAGAGTATGAAAATGAGAAATTTTAAATTCCGCGTTACTCGCAGAGGTTTTCGTAGGATAAAGGTACTAGCTGTTTCATGGGCGATCGCTCCATATATTTATGTAGATAGTCTCCCACGCTTAAAAAACGGGTTACTCTACACACTTCTGCTACTTCTTCATTTTCTAGTTCCAAAACGTACTGCAATGGTCTTAGCTCCTTGCCAATTTCCTCTCTGAGCAAGTACTCGGACTCAATTGCTGGAGTCAGTACTACTCATGCTGCTTATATATACGTGTTTTCCCCACCTGTATCAGGCTAAATCCCTAAAAATATATTACAAGTCAAGTTATTCTGATTACTGGTCGCTTGTCTATTAAGTGTTATATCCACCTATACAGCAGTCCTAAATCATTCGTGAAAACTTAAATCCCCAACTTCTCAAAGAAGTCGGGGATCTTGTTTATCAGAGATGATTTAGAGAAGTTACAAGTGGGTGCATTAGCGTCAGAATTCATGCTGAGAGTGATGGGAGGTAAAGTAGCTCCCATCACAGCTAAACTGATTGAACTCGCCATTTAATTCGTGGGACTAGAGGGTTTAACCTGATTTCGCATTGTTTCAAAGCTGAAAGCAGCCGCGCCAAAGGTTACTAACAACACTCCCAGAATTTGCACAATATCCAAATTTTCTTGAATGATTAACCCAGCGAAAATCACGGTTAAAACAGGGATGCTACCACCGATGATTGCCGATCGTGAGGCACCTAGTTTAGTAATACCAACATTGTTGAGCAAATAGCCGGCAAGAGTCAGTACACCCAAAATAAACGCGCTTAAAACCAGTTCCAGCATCTTAGAGTTGTCAACTACCAAGTTCCAAAAAGGTAGCATCAAGCAGATAAAGCTCAACAACAACATGGTAGCGAAGTTAATCAAAGTAAAAGTCACGGGATGCAGTTTGCTAGCACAAACCCGCGTCAGAATTATGTAAGCAGCAAAAGCCACGCCCGAAAGAATGGCAGTGCTGCTTCCCATTGAAGTATTATCCATACCGATGCTGGGAGAACCCCCTAAAACCAGCAATTCACCGCAGCAAATCGCGGCGATCGCACCGATGCGGAATATTGTAGGGCGATCGCGAAACAGAAACCACGACAATAGACCACTAACCATTGGATAGATAAAGAATAGTGCGATCGCCATTCCAGTTGTGACTTGAGCGATCGCAATGTAGATGAGCACCTGAGACAAAAACAAAAAGCACCCACTCACAATCGACAGCACCAAAATCTGCCTTGTAGCTGCGTTAGCAGGTGTGGGATTTCCTCGGACTGAAGCGGCCAAGTTTTCCAGGTCTTGCCACAATCTTGGATGCAGTATAGGAGATAACAATACCATCAGTGGTACTACCACCATAAACCGTAGCGTCAAAATTAACAGAGTATTGCCCAAAGTCGGCGGTAGCAACTGCTCTACCTCTAATACTCCAAAAATTTGGGAACCTTCGTGGAAAATTACCTTGATGGCTACATTGTAAAGCGACGATACTACTACCGATAAGACAATCAACAAGAAACCGATTTGGATCGACGATAAACCAGAGGAATTACGCGATCGCGATTGTGGAGGTTTTGCTGCCGGCTGCGGCTCTAGCGCAGTGGTCGGTGAGGATTGAGCTTTGCTCTGTGAACCGTTCTTGCGGAGGACAGAAATTGGTTCAGTAGTATTTAGCTTTAGAGAAGGTCGGATTACTCTCGGCTGTGGCAAAGATCCAGGTGGAGGCTCTGATGTCGTTTCGTTTTCCAGCAAGTCCTGATTGAGGACAGAAATTGGCTCGGTAGCATTGTCTTTTGGTGGCGGAACTACAGCCGCTGGAAGCTCTGATGTCGTTTCCCTTTGGGACAAGTCCTGGCTGGGGAGAGAAATTGGGTTTGCGGCGTTTTCTCTAACAACGGTTGGTTCTGATGTTGTTTCCCTTTGGGACAAGTCCTGGCTGGGGAGAGAAATTGGGTTCGCAGCGTTTTCTCTAACAACGGTTGATTCTGATGTCGTTTCCCTTTGGGACAAGTCCTGGCTGGGGAGAGAAATTGGGTTCGCAGCGTTTTCTCTAACAACGGTTGGCTCTGATGTCGTTTCCCTTTGAGACAAGTCTTTGTTAGGAATAGAAATTAGATTAGCGACGTTTTCTCTAAGAATCGGCGGCTGTGATTTTGTTTCCCTTTGGGATAAGTCTTTGCTGGGGACAGAAATTGGGTTCGCCGTGTTTTCTTTAACAACGGTCGGCTCTGATGTCGTTTCCCTTGGTGAAAATTGATTAGGGATCGGGGAAATTGGCTCAGGGGAATTTTTTACTCCTTCGCCAATCTGTGGCGAGGATGTCTCAAAAGAACTGTTTTTTTCTGGCTCCGTAAACTGCAAAACAGTAGGTATACCTGCTGTTGCTGGTTTGCGTGAAGTTTCTTCTATAGTTTTTTCTAGCTCTCCATGCAGACGATTAACAAACTCCGTTAAAATCGTTTCCCCTTGCTGCTGCTGGCTATACATCCGTGACAACTGTTGGGAAAGATTACTTTGATAGTTCTTCAGCTCCTGTTGTAGCGAGTTAAAGGTAACAGTAACGGTGTCATCCAGACTGTCAAACATGTGTTCGACTTTTTCATTGATTTCACCTACTACATTGCTGCTCACTTCAGCAGACTTCAGCGCAGCTTGTTCGTAAGATTTGCCCTCTATGGTTTGGTTAGCTAAAGTTGCCAGAGAGGATTGCAGTTGTGAAGATATATGTTTGGCCAGAACTTCTGCCAGTTGACGAATTAACACTTGCTGCTCAGTGATTTGGCGCACTTGTTGTAAATGCTCTTTTTCCTCTACCAAGCTTTGAATGTCATCAGATAATCGGTTTTTTTCTGCCTGAAGCCGCTTTACATCTTCCTGCAACGCTCTGAGGACATTCTGCTGAAGATTTTCTAAGTCTTCAACTACAGCCCAAAGAGCATTTTCTGCTGCTCTAGATAACTCGCCTCTGACTCTCGGGTTTTCTGGTTGCTTCTCGAATCGCCCCATTAGCTTCTAACCTCTAACACCTTGACGATAAAGCTGCTTCCGGTACACTTTATTGGCGCTCATCTTAATTTCCTGTATTTTGTCAGATAAATTAAAAATTTTAACAGCACTTCCGCATTTCAACGTAATTCTGTCATACTGGACACAGGTTGGCAAAGCATAAAATTTGCTTTACTGGTTACTACACCGTGTTCTCTTCAGAATTTAGAAGTATTTGCCATTCGATTTTGGATTTTGGATTTTGAGGTTTTGAATTATCGACACGACTGGAAGTCGCTTGAACTGAGACCTTTTTTGTTTTTGGCCAGTTTAATTTTCATCAATTATTTGCCAATGAGATTTTTACTTTTAAACAAATCTCACTCCAAATAAAATATTTATTGTTTTGCTGCCAAGAGTAATTGTCAAAGACTTGCAGATGCGTGCACTATCGCCACAAAATTGTCTGACTTGCGAAACTAGCTGTAAATTTGTGTGGAATGTAACTTGTGTGACAGTTTACATCTCTAAATAGAGATTAAAGTATCTTTCTGTGGAAATTTAAAGTTACGCTATCCCCTGCACAACATTCTAATGAATGAGCAGCAATTCTGCAAAATTACGCTTTTTTGGCGTTGTTGCAGTCTACGTTCTACTTTGAGTACATCCGGGAAGTAGATAGAGTAATTAAATTTAAGATAAACTTTTGTTCGTAGTGAGCAATTTATCACTCTATATAATAAAGTTCTCAATGGCTAGAGCCGCTAACTGCGAACTTTGATTTAATTAAGCCTTAGAGGGAAAAGTTAGGAAAATATTAATAATTCTTAGAGGAATAAAATCCGGGCGATGCTAAAGATGGCAGCGCTAAGGACTGCACTAACGGGGATTGTAATTAGCCATGCGGCGGCAATACCTTTTAGTGTTTGGAACTTAATCGATTTGAGATTTTGCACTAGTCCAATACCTACTACACCACCAACAAGAGCGTGAGAGGTAGAGACTGGTAAACCTAGCCGGGAGGCGATGAGGATGGTGGTAGCAGTCGCAAGTTCGGCACAAAATCCACTACTGGGTTGCAAGGCAATAATGTTTTCGCCAATGGTAGCGATGACTTTTTTACCCCAGACAGCTAAACCACCGACAATACCAGCACCACCAAGGATTAAAATCCAAATGGGGATAGTAATACTATCTGTAGGTACGCTACCAGTGCGATTGATGTAAACGATCGCAGCTAAAGGAGCGATCGCATTTCCTACATCATTGGAACCATGAGCAAAAGCAACAAAGCAAGCACTTAGCAGTTGGAATCGTCCAAATAATCGCTCAACAGGATTTTGGATTGGTGGTAATTCCTGAGTCTGGGGTAAAAATTTTTCCTCTAATACCCCTTTCCCAACCTCCTCTAACTGTCGCCAACTAATGATTGTGAGTCCAACTGCTGCTATTGCACCCGTTAACAGTGGAATGTCGTAAGCGGGGATTTTGAAACCAACTTGCTCAATTACAAAATTGGTTAACGGTTTAGTCAGCGATGGTAATACAATCACGCCGAATATACCTAGCAGTAGAGTACTCAACCAGGGAATCCATTCTTGTAACTGCACTACTTGATTGGGTTGATCCAAAATCCAGCGCTTGATTTGACTGTAAAATAAAGCGGCGATCGCACCACTAATTAACGGTGTCAAAATCCAGCCAATGGTGATTAAGCCAATGGATGACCAATCAATTGCACCTACTCCCAAAGCTACCCAACTAAAGCCAGCGATCGCACCAACCACCGCATGAGAAGACGATACAGGTAAACCGCGTGATGTGGCAATTTGCAACCACACACCACAAGAAATTAGTACCGTTACCATCCCAGTAACTAATATTTGGGGTGTAGCTGCGAATAAGGCGGGATTAGCAATTTTCGTTGCTAGAGTTTCCGTTACCTCATGTCCAAACAATACAGCACCAGTAAACTCTAAAACTCCAGCGATAATAATTGCTTGTTTGAGGGTAACGGCTTTGGAACCGACAGAGGTTCCCATTGCGTTAGCAACATCGTTTGCTCCGAGATTCCAGGCAACGTAGAAAGCTAGTATAACGACTGTAACTTGGGTGATCAGCATTTTTTTTAGGCTAATGGGGGGATGAGGCAAGAAGATACGGGGAAATTACTCTGTGCGTCCCCGCGTCTTTCTTATCCCCTTTT
Source organism: Nostoc sp. ChiQUE02 (assembly GCF_034531305.2). Taxonomy (NCBI): domain Bacteria; kingdom Bacillati; phylum Cyanobacteriota; class Cyanophyceae; order Nostocales; family Nostocaceae; genus Nostoc; species Nostoc sp. ChiQUE02. Next base: position 185,670 of record NZ_JAVRBN020000008.1, on the reverse strand, counting down.
ACGGATAAATTAAAATTTTATAAGTATCCGGTGTGGGTGCGATCGCAATTTCGACAGCTGCTGATAAATCTTTTAGTGGATAACGATCGCTAATCAACGCTTGCACGTCAATCCGCTGATTAAATACAATATCGGCTGATAGATTCTGAAGCCGATAAGATGAACTGTAACTGCCTATCAAGTCAATTTCCCGACGGTAGAGGATATTGGGGTTGATGGGAATTTCCACCTCATCAGGGAATTCGGCGAAAAACAAGATTTTGCCACCTTTGCGGGTACTATCAAGTGCTTGAAAGAAGGCTTTCTCACTAGGGACAGCTAGCAAAGTAACATCAACACCTAATCCACCAGTTAAGGCAGAGATTTTGGCGGGTAAATCGGCATCACGCGCATCAAAAGCCGCCTCTGCACCGACACTTAAGGCTTTATCAATTCTAGAAGGTAGTAAATCAGTAGCGATCGCTTTTGCTCCAAAATACTTCACCAACATGATAAACATTAACCCAATTGGTCCAGCACCAGTAACTAACACAGTTTGTCCAGGAGCAATTTGGGCTTTTTTCACTGCCTTCAAGCAGCAGTTAGTCGGTTCTACAAAACTCGCTTCTTCAAAACTGATATTATCCGGGATGGGAATTAGTCCGCCATTTTGGACAATATGTCCGGGAACCTTGACATAATCGGCAAAACCACCGCCACTAGCATTAAAACCTGCGGTTGTAGAAATATTTTTGTAAACATCACACATAGAGAAATTATCATTTAGGCAGTAGGCGCAACGCATACAGGGGATGTGGTGCATCACTGCTACTCTTTGTCCAACCTGCCAACCTTTGACATCATTGCCTAGTGCTGCGATCGTACCAGCAGTTTCATGTCCAAAAATACGCGGCGGTTCATATAGGGGATAACGAATTTTTTTAATATCTGACTGACACAACCCCACAACCCGCACCTGTACCAGCACTTCATCTGGTTCTAAGGTTGGAACTGGGATATCTTCGTAAGACAGTTGATTGACGCCTCTAAATACCTGTGCTTTCACGTTGGTTTTTCCCGCTCAACGATACTAGATGTAACATTAGCAGCAACGTTAGGCTATCAGGCTTATGATTTTTGTATGTTGGCTTGTTCTAGTTGTTGTTCTAAGCTTTGTTTAAATATTTGGAATGCTTCAACATCCGCCGATGAAAGATATCCCCCAACTCCGCCATTCTCAAGCCTGAGGATCTCACCCCGGTTGTCTTTAGCCGTAATTGTTAAAATTCCCCCTTTTTGCCAGAGTCGATACCGTTTACCCTCAAAGCATCGACCACCTTCCGATGCTTTCTTTGCAAACTTACTCTTCAAAGCTTTTTCAGCAATTTGCACAATTTCATCAGAATAAAATTGGCAGCGAATACTACAAGTAAATTTTGGTACTCTATTCTTTCTTTTTAAATTATTTTTTTCCAACTTATCAAGGGTCTCTGGAACACTCCTTGGAAGTTTAAGCGCATTAGATTGCTCCCAAATAATTTTAATCATTGTTCCTGGATGTTGCTCATCCAGGTAAACCAAAAAATCATCTGGATGCCAAGCTTCAATTTCATAAGGAGCTAAAGATTCTATAGGAAAGTCATCAAGGTTAGTGGTAACAATGACTTCTGCTTTAGCAACTATAGCAGCAGCGAGAACATGGTGATCGCCTGGATCGTTTGTCATCACTGCAACTAAATACTCTGGTACTTCCACTATCGCATCAGGAAAGTTTGTCTTGATTTGTTGTTGAAAGTATGCCGCCTGAGCATCTGTTTTCATTCTTCCATCTTTTACAAGGTTACGAGTCGCACCATCCAGAATTTCTTGTGAAAAATGAAGTTCGATAACTCTGCCTCAGGAGCACGCATAAGCGTATCACACAAAGGCATGGGGTAGATAACACAGGAATCCAAAACAACCGAGAGAACCATTTTACTGATCTAATTCGCTACTCTCGTCATCATAGAACCCCTCATCTTCTAAAAATTGAGTAAATTGCTTAAGTCCTTCCCTACGCTTACTATCGCGCTGTTTCTTATATTTTACTAAATCCTCAAAATGAACACGCCGATGTGTTCCCACCATAATGTGGGGAATTTCCCGCTGTTCTAATAACTTAATCAGATGGGGACGTGAAACTTTAAGAAAGTCTGCTGCTTTTTGAGTTGTCAGTTCTCGATCCTGAATAACTACAGATACCACTTTACCTAGTGCCATTGCATGGACAGCTTGACGTAACACCTGATACACCGAATCAGGAATGGAAATTTCTTCTCCTTTGGCTCCTACTAGTTTCGTTTGGGAGCCTTCAATTTTAAGTCTACGCTCCAGTTCCTTTATAGATTGCGCTTCTTGCTCTGGAGGCATTACAGACTCTGAAAGCACGCTATGCCTAGACATCGTGATTACTTCCTCTTGTGTTATGGGACGTTACGTCGTCAATGTTATATATATATTATTCATATCTTATAATACACACTACACAAACGAAATATCCGAAAAATAAAATAAATTATCTTGTCTGATGCCAAGCTATCTGGAGAGAATATGTCGGAACTCCAGTGAGGTTAAGTGATGGTTAATCAGACATACACAGCTGATGTCTTAGTTGTCGGTGGGGGAACCGGAGGCACTGCGGCTGCTATTCAAGCGGCGCGACGAGGAGCCAAAACGATTTTGGTGAGTGAATTTCCTTGGTTGGGGGGGATGCTAACTTCGGCTGGAGTGTCTGTACCCGATGGCAACGAATTAGAAGCCTTTCAAACGGGCTTATGGGGTGCGTTTTTGCAGGAATTGCGAGAACGACAGCCTGGTGGATTAGATAACAGCTGGGTAAGCTTTTTTAGTTACACTCCCCGGATTGGGGCAGAGATTTTTGCAGATTGGGTGCAGGAATTGCCCAATCTGCACTGGATTTCTGGACAAGTGCCAATGGAGGTTTATCGACAAGGTGATTCTATTACTGGTGTGCGCTTTACTGATTTTGCTGTCACAGCCAAGATTACTCTCGATGGCACAGAGTTAGGAGATTTATTGGCTTTAGGTGAGATACCTTACCGCTGGGGTTGGGAATTGCAATCTGAGTGGGGAGAACCCAGCGCCCCAGTGACTTTTAACTCTTTAACCCAGAGATATCCTGTGCAAGCGCCGACTTATGTAGTGATTATGCAAGACTTTGGTGAAGCGATGTCTACGACGGGCGTAGCTGCGGCACCAGAAATTCCGGCTGCCCCTAACTATGATCCATCCCAGTTTACAGGTGCTTGGGATGACTATGGAGCAGAGACATTTTTGAATTATGGACGCTTGCCTGGTGGTCTATTTATGATTAATTGGCCAATCTGTGGCAATGACTACGGTAAAGGGGTAGGGCGGTTGATAGAGTCAGATGTAACCAGAGGTGAATTCATCCAAGAATCTCACTGGCACAGCCAAAATTTTGCCCATTTTATCCAAAATCAGCTTGGCCGTCGCTATGGTTTAGCAGAAAAAGTATTTCCTCACACCTCTACAGCTTTTGCACTACATCCCTATTACCGGGAAAGCCGCCGCTTAGTGGGACTAACTACTGTCCGAGAACAGGATATTTTGCCGATCGCTGGAGGTAGAGTTGCATCTATATTTAATGATGCGTTCGCCCTTGGCGTTTGCGAAGCAATCGCAGTTGGTAACTACGCCAATGACCATCATTATCCTGGTGTTCAATTCTCACTGCAACCAAAATCTATCCGTTGGGGGGGACGCTGGACTGGGACTCCCTTTACAATTCCCTACAGTTGTCTAATTCCAGCCACAACAGATGGTTTCTTGGTTTGTGAAAAAAATATTTCTGTCTCCCACATTGCCAATGGGGCCACCAGATTACAACCTATGGTTATGGGCATTGGTCAAGCAGCGGGGATGGCAGCGGCGATATGTGTTGAGTTAAACTGCCAGCCGAGGGATTTGACCGTTAAAACACTGCAAACGGCTTTATTAGAAGATAATCGCTCAAAAGCAGCAATTATTCCTTTATTTAATCTTCCACCCAATCATTCGGATTGGCTGCACTGGCAACTGTATTACTTAAATAACCCACAAGCCTATCCAGCCAGTGGTGATTGCGATTGCTCATCGAGGAATGAGTACCCTGACTCTACTTTTGGCAAGGCATTAATTCGGGAAAGTAACTGTTTCAAAGGCATTTTCTACCGCTTGGATCAGCAGGAATACAGATTCACTGTCACAGCACCAGCCGCATATCAAGGGCAAAATTGGCAGCTTGTAACTTTGCGATCGCATATCGACGAGCAATTACGCGCTTATCCCCACGAACAATTAGTTACATTGTGGGGTCGTCAAAATCATTTTGGTAATTGGTTATTAGTCGAACATTTAAACGGAGGATAAGAAGAGTTTATTTTCAGTAAAACACAATACTTTTTGATTAATTGTCCGGATATTCATTAAAAAGCTAAGTATCAGTGAAGTGGAGAGTTCCAAAATAGACATCTGCTATGCGTGCTGCCATTTCACTTTTAGTCTCGAGTCTGGTGTTCGGCCCCTTAGCTTCTAACTGCCAAACAATGGTCAATCACTTATCAACAGGGCTGCTTTCCACGCCTGCTTCGGAACAGTGGCTCTCGGCGGCATCTGAACAAAATCCAGATGATGCGCCACGTCATCGCGGTAGTGGGCGCAGAGAAGTGACGCAAAAATTCGGAAATATTTATGCTGTCGTTTAACGATCATAGGCTAATGCCTCTTTTTCCAGAAGAACCAAATTACCAGAAAACAGGATGTTGTGTTAACATATTTTACACAGCTTTTCTGGCAGAGATATATACAGTTGACACACGAAAATCTTCAGCGATCGCTTAGTATTTCAACTGCAAGCTTTGTATATATAGTTGGCCTCAATCCTGCCGATCAAAACGCAAATCAAATTCAGTGCCTTGATCAACAGCATTACCAACTCCTCAAAAGCTACACAACTGTTGCTCATATTTCTTAGGAAGCTCTGCGTCTCAATTCTCAACTGCTCTAGAAATAGATGTTACTTAGACTATCAGTTAATCTAAAGCACATCTAATTCAAACATTTTGCTTGTTGAAGAAACAGTCTTAAGGCAACTCCACTTTATTCCCCAATAGGTTTTCTTTTCATACATTGACTAGCTGGTTATTTACATCAGCAATTAATTGCTCTTCGCTTCGACGCCTGTTTAGCGTCCCTTGCCGAAGCATAAAATCCCTTTCGTTTCATCTGAGCTATTTAGGGTATGGATTCGCCTAAGTAGTATAGGTTTATTGCACTTCGCAACAAATCTTACTATTCCTGACCTACTCTTGCACCCTGGTTCATTCTTTTCGCAAATGGCTCCCGACGAAATAAATATTAAGAAGGATCTGTTTGATCATCTTAGTTATCTTAATTGTTCTACACCCAAGGGCAGATGCAAAGTTTTGCATCTGCCCTTTTTAGATGAATTTTATTTAAAGAAAAGGGTCTCAAGCTGGCTTATGAGCAATGAAATACTTGCTCATAAAATGGATTTGCATCTCAATATTCTCAAAGCCAGCTCTGTGCAAGCGTTCTACCAAATCATCAGTAGTGTAATGCCTGTAGTAGGGTTCATGGAAAGCTTCAGGGAAAAAGTCCATCATCTGTTCCAACTCAGGTGAATCACTCAACTGAATTGAGTCACAGATAATAAAGACTCCTCCTGGTTTTGTCACCCGGAAGCATTGCTCAATGATACTTTGACGTGCGATCGCTGGTAACTCATGGAAGAGAAAAACAGAAGTTACACCATGAAAATAGTTATCTAGATAGGGTAACTCTTCGGCATTCGCTTGTAAAAGTTGCGGTAGTTCTCCTGGAATTTGGGATAATAGTTCGTTTGCTTTCCGCAAATAAGCTGGTGACAAATCCGTACCAAACAACGATGCTTGAGGCAATGCTGCCCGAATCATCTTCAGAGTCCGCCCAGTTCCACAAGCTACATCCAAAATCCGAACTTGCCTTGGTGGAACAGAGTCAAAAGCTTTCAGCCCTTGCTTGAGGGGAGCAAGAATTCGCCGCCGCATTGGATCGGCTGCCCCTCCAAAAAGAATTTCCACCTGTAAGTCATATAAATTGGCTGACAAGTCACTCAAGTAGCCATTACTTTGATGATGGAAGTTCTGCACGTAGTAGCTCGGATAACCATCTGTGTCAATTTCGGGCGAAAAATCTTGGTAATTCTGTTGTTTAACCCGCTCCCACATTTGAGGGAAATCTAGCCATACTAGCGGATAGTAGCGGAAAAAGTCTTCCCAAGGGTTGTCAAACAGCAGACTTTCCGGATAAACACCTTTTTGGGCATCTTGCCAGTCTGTCTCCAGCACCTGATTTAATCTCTCTTGAAGTTTGAGTACAACCTCGTTTGGGATTGGTTTGGTCTTTTGTTCAAGCGTTGGATACACCAGGTTCCTCAACTGTGAACTTAATATTTTGTGTGCCAGACCAAAGTAATTTTTGCTTTGTTGAAAGGTCTGATAAGTCAGCTTCGTTAAATTGGGGACTTCCAAATAAATAAATATCCCATCGTTTTTAAAGCAGGGGAGCAGGGGGACTCGGGGCCCCCACGGAGTGGGGATTGGGGGAGAGGGGGCAGGGGGAGAGAAAGTCGTTTTGATGGGCGTGAAATTGGATAATTTATTTCTTGGAGTTCCCTTATCAGGCATAAAAAGAGCTTGAGCTTTGACTACTTGTATTCCGTGTAACAATTATAACGTATAAATTATCTCCTCTTTGGAAGGTTATGTGCCCTGGGCTAAGACAAATATTAAGCCAGATCATTTTAGTTCTCAAAGGTGTATTCAGAAGATTTTTCCGGCTTTTGACAAAAAATACCTAATATTGTGGGCAAAGAAAATATAAATTTTTGTAAAAAGTAGCTTATGTTACAGAATTTTTGTTATATTAGTCTTGTGAGGAAAAAAAATTATATATTCACAAAATACACAGGAGTATGGTTATGTCTATCGCAGATAAATCTCGTGCTTTGATGGTGCGTGAACATCAGCAAGTCAAGAATCGCCAACAATCAATGCTGATGAGGGCGGCACAGGAACTTGGTCTTCCTGAAGAAGTATCTCACTACTGGAACCCGATTCAAGGGAAGGTAGATGCTAGCAGTCGGATGATTTATGGCCCCAGTCACGCTTCCATGAGCTAAGTTTCAGGAATTTTAAGCTGGATTTTTTGAGTGAAAGTCTCAACTGACAACTTTGGAAAAAAAGCCACCCTCTACTTTAGGGTGGCAAAATTTATTACTTTTTAATTAGATACGACTCTTCATTAAGCATCGTAATAGAGGTAAAACTCGTAGGGATGAGGACGCAGTTGCAACTGCTTGGCTTCGTTAAGCTTGTAGTCAATCCAATTTTCGATAAAGTCTTCCGTGAATACGCCTGATTCTGTCAAGAAGGCGTGATCGTTTTCTAGTGCTTGCAATGCCAGTTCTAAAGAACTTGGAGTTGAGGGAACCTTTGCAAGCTCCTCTGGAGAGAGTTCATAGATATTCTTATCTAGGGGTTCACCAGGATGGATTTTGTTTTTGATGCCATCGATACCAGCACAAAGCATTGCAGCAAATGCCAAGTAGGGGTTAGATGTAGCATCTGGACAACGGAATTCTAAACGCTTGGCTTTGGGGTTCTTACCAGATAGAGGAATACGGATAGAAGCAGAACGGTTCCCTTCAGAGTAAGCCAAGTTAACAGGAGCTTCATAACCAGGCACTAGGCGCTTGTATGAGTTGGTACTAGGGTTGGTAATTGCCAACAGCGCTGGTGCGTGTTTGAGAAGACCACCAATGTAGTACAACGCCATTTCACTCAAATCAGCATACTCATTACCTGCAAACAGAGGTTGACCGTCTCTCCAAATGGACTGGTGACAGTGCATTCCTGAACCGTTATCGCCAAAAATCGGTTTTGGCATGAAGGTGACGGTTTTGCCGTATTTCTTGGCAACGTTCTTGATGACATATTTGTAAGTCATCAACCAGTCAGCCGCTTCGATCAACTTACCAAAACGAAAACCTAGTTCGCACTGACCACCAGTAGCAACTTCGTGGTGATGCTTTTCAATGGGCACACCTAATTCTGCCATTGTCAACAGCATCTCTGTACGGATGTCTTGGAAAGAATCCGTTGGTGAAACTGGGAAGTAACCTTCTTTGAAGCGTGGTTTGTAACCCAAGTTGGGTTTTTCATCTGTACCGGCTTTACCGGAATTCCAAGCACCTTCTTCGGAGTCTAAGAAGTAGTAGCCTTCGTTAGCAGTTTGGGCAAACCTAGCACTATCAAAGATAAAGAACTCAGCTTCAGGGCCAAAGAAGGCTGTATCACCAATGCCACTAGAAACCAGGTAATCTATTGCTTTTTGGGCAATAACGCGTGGGCAACGGTTGTACGGTTCACCCGTGCGGGGGTCTTTAATACTACAAATTATACTTAGTGTTGGCACTTCCATAAATGGGTCGATCCAAGCAGTGTTGGGGTCGAGTACCATCGTCATGTCCGATTCGTTGATTGCTTTCCAACCCCGAATGCTGGAACCGTCAAAAGCTACGCCATCAGTGAATGCAGTCTCATCGATTTGGTTCTGGTACAGTGTGAGGTGCTGCCAAGTCCCTACTGTATCGATGAATTTGAGATCAATCAGCTGAATTTTTTCATCTTGAATTCTCTTCAAGAGTTCTTGTGGTGTTGTCATTGTTACTCCTTCTCTACCAATTTCCTAAAGTAAACCAGAATCTTACATTGCATCCTAACCCTGCTGATCTCAATCAGACCGTGACACACCAGAAATATCTTAAATACTAGACATTAGCGAATTTTGTAGCTTATGTTACAGATATCTAGATTATCAGGTTATATTAACCTTTCAGCGATCATCTGTACAAAACTGGAAAGTTCATCACATAGGGGTCAACTTTGGCATAGAATCCTTAAATAGTGGATAGATTGTTTTTGTGCCGAATCTATTTTAAATAGCACAAAAATTTACTGGTGCATAAGTGCAGCCAAATAAATATCAAACCATAAATAGCAAGGATTGGGAGAAAAAAGAATGCGCGATGCAGTAACAAGTTTAATTAAGAATTATGACTTAGCTGGTCGGTATTTTGACCGGAATGCGATCGATAGCCTGAAGTCTTACTTTGACAGCGGTACAGCAAGAGTACAAGCGGCGGCAGCGATAAATACTAATGCGGCCGCACTTGTCAAGCAGGCTGGTTTGAAGTTATTTGAAGAACTGCCAGAATTGATTCGCCCCGGTGGAAATGCTTATACAACTCGTCGTTATGCGGCTTGTTTGCGGGATATGGACTACTATCTGCGCTACGCCACCTATGCGCTGGTTGCAGGAAACACGAATGTGTTGGATGAACGAGTGCTACAAGGGCTACGGGAAACTTACAATTCTCTAGGAGTGCCTATTGGGCCTACAGTTCGCGGTATCCAGATTCTCAAGGATCTGATTAAAGAGCAAGTAGCAGCAGCAGGTGTGGTTAATACTGCTTTTGTCGATGAACCATTCGATCACATCACACGCGAGTTGAGCGAACAGGATATTTAGATTTTAAGCGGGCAAGGTGTCTGCCCCGACATAAACATAAATAGCGATCGCACTTTTGTCTGTGTTGGAAAAGAGCGATCGCTTTTTTTAGACACTATTAGGATATGAGGAGCAAAGGGTGTAAAGTTTTGCTCGTAAGGCACAATAGAAGTTGCCGATGTTTGAGGCGCTGATTATGGAAAAATTATTAACTTGAGTTAACCGAGAAGAAATTATCAATCGTGCTTTGACTTTAATCTGACCAGGAGAGTCTAATTAATTGGCTAAACAGCGACTCGATACACTATTAGTAGAGCTAAATTTATGTTCTTCTCGCGCCTTAGCACAGCGGTTAATTCAGGCGGGGGAAGTTACTGTTAATCAGCAGCTAGTTGATAAGCCTGGTACAGAAGTTGATATTTCGGCTCAAATAAATATTAAAGAGCGATCGCCTTTTGTTTCTAGAGGTGGTGAAAAACTCTCCAAAGCTTTGTCAGTATTTGCCATTCCTGTAGCAGAGCGCATTTGTTTAGATGGTGGGATTTCTACTGGTGGTTTTACTGATTGTCTCTTGCAAGCTGGAGCAAAACAAGTTTACGGCATTGATGTCGGTTACGGTCAAGTTGATTGGCGGTTGCGAAATGATTCGCGGGTGATTTTGCGGGAACGCACCAATTTACGGCAACTACGACCAGATGAGTTATATGGCGAAAATGACCCGATTCCTGATTTGGCGGTGGTCGATGTATCGTTTATTTCTTTAACTAAAATTCTGCCTGCTTTGTGGCAACTAACTCAAGCTAACCGAGAAGCTGTATTGTTAGTCAAGCCACAGTTTGAAGTCGGCAGATCCCGTGTGGGTAAAAAAGGTGTTGTGCGAGATCCAAACGACCAAGCTGATGCCATTTTCCAGGTGTTGCAAACAGCCCACGAATTAGGATGGAAATACAAAGGCTTAACTTGGTCGCCGATCACTGGTCCTGCTGGGAATATCGAATATCTTTTGTGGTTGGGAATGGGAAGTGAAATACCACTACCTGATTTAGAGGCAATTAAGCAAATAACGCAGTCAGCAACAACTGATTTACGGAAAAGTTAAAGGTCGTAGATTAGACATTCTACGGAATCAGGATGGTGATCGCAGTAGTTTTCCAAAGAGGTTTTGTTTGATTTTGCTTGCTGTTGATGAGCTTTCTCAGCTTGTAATTCTTCCACAATGTCCCAGGCTACGGCACAACCAGCAGAATTACTACCATCTAGCTCACAAGTTGTACGGGCTTCAGTAATGGCTTCAGTAATGGCTTCTTCAAGATTTGTCGCCCCAGTAGTTTCAAATTTTAGGGTAGTTGTCATGATATTTTCACCTTTAGTTTACAGAGATAGATATTAACTGTGAGCTTTCAATGACCCCAGGAAGCTCACCCTCCGGGTGACGCTCCTGCGTCGCTAACGCTGCGCTAACGCCAGTCCCTCTTTGTTGGAGCAACAAGACCGGGCTGGCTCACATTTCCAGTTTAGATAGGCTTCCCACAAGAGGTGGTGGTAAACACCGTCATCTTTTTAGCTAATTTGAGTGGGAATTACCCTCTTGTCATCTTTGATTCAAAAAGCTACAGCAATTCTACTAGTTGCGGTAACAAGCAGAGGTGGTCATGTTCTCAGTCTTGCATCCCAAATTGGGAATGTCAGTCAATTGTCAGAAGAGTTTGATAGAAGTTGATAAACACTTATAAACGGCAACAAACGGGAAACAATTTTTATTTATTCTCAATACTTTATTCCTAATTCTTGTCGCAAACGATACAGAATTGTGTTTTGGTCAACTTGAGAAAGAATTTCTTGAATTACACTGCTAGCGCCCAACTGCCCCCAGGTACAGCCTTTTTCGAGATACACTTGGGCGGCTTTGCCAACAGAGTATGCTCCATAACCGGCGATACCAGCTTGGGCGATCGCACTGCCAGCAAAGGCAGTAATATTGCTGGGATTGTCACCACTGGTTATTGCAGCCGTACTTTTACCTAAACCCAAAAGAAAACTACTACCTAATTCACCTAGCAGCAAGCCACCAGAACTAAATAAAATCGTTTTTAAAATTTTCCCGGCTTCATAGCTAGTCATCGGCAAACCATATAATCTAGCTAGAGCGCGAATTAAAGCCAAATCAGCAACAGCTCCGCCAAGGATATCTAAAAAAGCAATGGGATTGAGCATTACTGCCAAAGCTTTGTATTTGGTAAATTGCCAGATGATATCTTCGGCTTCTTGTTCGCGTAAGTCGATGGTTTTGTGAGCGATCGCGGCTTCTGCATCCCGTGCTTGGATGAGTGCATTTAAAGCGAGGAGCGATCGCCCTTCCCGATTGAGAATATTCAGAATTGTCTCTTTGAGTTCATCTACTTGCGGTGGTGGTGTCTCCCATTCATAACTGACACGCCCATCAGGCCACTCTACCCGCACTTCCATTGCTGCTGGTTCCGCCGCCACCATGACAATTTCATCAGGTAGTAGAGGCTTTGCTTGGGGATGTCCCGCACCCAGTTGTTGCAAATTTTGGTAAATCGCTTCCTGGTCTGTATCTGGGTATAAATCTATTTTGTTAAATACTAAAATCAGGGGTTTTTGTGCTTGTCGTAATTCCAACAGCGCTTGATACTCGGTACGTGTGATATCACCAGACACAACAAACAAAATTAAATCAGCCTGATGTACTACTTCTCGGGCCATATCCGCGCGTGACTCACCCTCAATTTCATCTAATCCGGGGGTATCAATTAACTCTACTAGTACCTTACCACCGGGCTGCCAACGGACGGAACGGGGCCATTGAGTGACACCGTTCAGGGGCCCAGTTTGCAGAATCTTGTCTCCCAGCAAGGCATTTAAAACTGCTGACTTTCCCCGGCTCACCAAACCAAAGACGGCAATTCTAATGACGTTAGAATCCAGCTTGTTGAGTGTGGCGTTCAAAGCTTCCAATTCTGGTTTCACCAAACCTACCAATTCTGGGTTGGATGACAACTGTCCTGATTTACGAAGATATCCATACCAAGACAGCGCTTGTCTGAGACTGGCGCGGGCACGATTTAAATGAGTTTCTTGCAGATTACGCACGAAGTTAGGTTAATTCAAGGAACAGGCTACATATCCATTTTGAACTAATTCCCAGACTGTTAGCCTGTTTTGTCAAATTAGGCAATTGTTCTGATGATTTGCATATCTCTTAGTGCAATATCCATTCAGAACATGGGATTGTGTTCATTATCCCAACACTTGCGAGCGCTCCAGTTTCTCCCCGTATGTTCACATTCAGATGGATCATCTATCCAAGGAATCGATGTAGAGTGGTGCGAAGTTCCAATGGAAGCGAATAAGCTAGCAGTTAATAAAGGCAATAATAAGGAGAAAGTTATCAATGTACAAATCGGTAAAATAATTAAATATGCAGTGAGCAGCACAATGTTACTATGAGTCCAAAAAACTGTGCCTATTTTATTATTTTTTCGGCGAGTTTTTAAGCTAGTCGTTGAATTCGAGAAAAGCATAATGCAACCCTATTAATGCCAGTTTATATAGCAATTCCATTTGATCTGTCAAAGCCAAGCTGACTGAGAGCTAGCCGGATCAAATTTTGGCTCTCAGTATATTTAGCAAAAATCAAACAGAAGTCCTATATGACTACGGATTTTTACGTAAGAACATTATTGAAGCTATATACTCTGATGTCAAAGGTGCAAGTGACGACTTCTTAGAACTTTTAATCTTTGGGCGCAAAAAAATATTTTTCATGAAAATATGTTGAAGTTGTAGCGATTGCCCTTGCGTAAATCCTGGCAAATTTAACTCACGGCGTTCTGCTGCCGATGCAGCAAGAATAATGGTATAAGGCTAGATTGTTGTATATCTGTATCTGATACCAAATTTTGATAACCAAATTTTGGCGTGGTACTGGCAGTATAGAAGTAGCGTTAATTCTTTTTTATGCCTAGAGACGATAAATCCGAAGTTTCACGAAGGGGCGCATCTGATATTATCGAAAAATGCAAGTAACGCATTATCCACTAGATGAAACATATCAAAGTCTTAGACTACGGATAAAAAACTGAGTTTTAACCAGAAGAAATAGGAAACGAAGTTGCAAAAATTAAGAGCGAAATAAACGCTAATAAAACTATAGATTCTGATTTAATTTAGAGTGTATTCCAATGCAGAGAAAAATCTCTTTAACTTACAGCCTGCTGCCGTCGATGCTGTAAAAACCACTCATAAAGTTCTGGATTATTATATGTCTGCGTCCACGAGTCGTGATCGGCTTCTGGGTAAACTGTAAATTTTACATTCCCATTGTGGGCTTTTAGTGCAGAAACCATGATTTCAGACTCGCTTAAGGGAACAACATTATCCATTGCTCCGTGAAATGCCCACACGGGAAGATTTTTCAACTTACGTGCTGCTTGTGGGTTACCACCACCACAGATGGGCGCGATCGCAGCAAATCTTTGAGGCTGTGCTGCTGCTAAATGCCATGTTCCGTAACCACCCATGCTTAAGCCAGTCAGGAAAATCCGATCTGGATCAACAGGATAGGATGAGATAACCTCATCAAGAAGGGCGCTCAATCGTTCTACATTCCAATATTCACCGCGCGGACATTGGGGAGAAATTACAATAAAAGGAAAATCCGGCTGGTTCTCTACAACCTGGGTAACACCGTGCTTTTTCACGTCATCTAAGTAAGAACCTCGCTCACCTGCACCATGTAAAAATAAAATTGTTGGTAAAAGTGGCTGTTGTGTTTTGTTGCGTAGGCGTAGCCCGTCGTAGACATCGCCTCCGCTGAGGTGTAGCCCATCAGGCAAGAATAGCAGGTAGTTGTAGCTGTCGGTGGAAGTAACTTGCTGTTGTGTTGAAGGCATAGGGTTCATAACTATTGTTAGTTCAACATTTGCGAACAGCTATTGTATAACTTGGTCGCTGTGTCACTTCTCGTTGACTCTTAACCAGTCGAAAGTCATTATCTATATATAGATGTTCTAAAAAAGAAGTAGCTAGATAGGCTTTTTCAAATTTTTTGACAGTATTTCTGTCCATATTTTCTAATTGCAGTTCTTGCCGTAAGTCTACTTTTGGCGCTGGTTCCCTAAATTTAGATTTAACTGTTGTTATAAACCACTCATCTGCATCATAAATTGTCAATGGGATTTCTCGATTTCGCAATGCTTGGAATATCCCAATATTTTTAATATCCCACTGTTCATGTTTAACTGAATACTTTTGCAACACCATTAAGTCGTAAGCTGGTAGTCTTGATGCAAATTTTCGCCAAAAACCAGACTGATGTCCTGGTGCATAGCGGGCAATATTTGCATAGTAACCATCATTATGAAAAATTTGATAAGACTGCTCGTGTATCCTACCAGGTAAAATGTCTTGAAAAGGTATAGTAGACCATATTGGCATCCATCCTCCCATGACGATTGCCACTTGATCTACAACCTTGCCAAAAGGATTACGTCGGCTCAACTCTGCAAAATATGGTGCTAATTCATTTTTATAAAATTCTACTTTAGCATTTAATGGCTCTAAATTGCGACCTTTAACGAGTTCTAAAATTTGATTTTTAATTTCTGGCGTACTCAAATATGTCAATTCTTTAGTATTTTTGAGATTTACCATTATCCTTTATCCTGAGAGAATTTTCATATTCTAATTACATAAACTATTAGACTAACTTAACTAAATAAGATGCGGGAAGTGTGAGATACAAAGACACGGAAAAAGTATTTGATCGCTTCTTTGCGTCCTTGTGTCCCCACCTACCCGCGTCTTCAATTAAAGAACTACCACCAAATTCGATTTCCATTTTCGTCAACTCGTGCTTCCCGAATTACATCGGAAATCTCTTCAGCATCTTTTACGTGGTGGAGTGCCTTCTTTTCACCATTGGGTTCATCTACAACGAAGTAAGTCGGGACTGTTATTTTGTCACCTGTAATGTCTGGTACATGATCGACAGCTACTTGTTTAGCCTTCTCTTCAATTGATTGAGGCTCATCAGCAATCTTATCACCCGGATTCGCGGTTAAGTTTCTTTCCTTCACATTTGGCTCGTCACGAGAATCCCAATCGCCGCTTACTGGTTGATTAATTTGATTTTCTTGATTATTATCACTCATGGCTCTTTCAGGTATTAAAATATCTGACTTGACTAACAACAGTTTAAAAAATCAAAGGCATAAAGAGTTCTTTCTCTGGAGAGAGTTTGAGAATAGATTTTGTGAGGAGCATATCTTAGGTTAGATCCTAGCTTTGAGATTTATGAATAAACTCTTACTCCAGAAATAAATAATAATTAAATATTAAAGTTCAGGAACAACTCTTAAAAAAAAGCAAATTTTCTGAACATGATCCCACAGTAAACACAGATGTACATTAATCCTAATGCGATCGCGCCGTAGTATATTATTAGACCTTTCTTGGGAAATCGAATTATGAGAGAACACTCTTCTACTAATGGCAAAATTCCAGCGAGGATAAAAACGCGCCGGGATTTCTTAACCTATATGCTAGGTACTACAGTCGCATCAGTAGGATGCATCCCAGTTTTTATTTTTTAATGAGAAAATAATTGTCATTGCGAGGAGGAACGACGTTCGCGGAGCGTGTCGCAGACAAGCAATCGCATAGACTCGCTCTGAGTTGGAGGATTTTGCGATTGCTTCGCTTCTCTACGAGACGCTGCGCGAACGCTCGCAATGACATGCAATAAAAGTGGGATGCTCCCCATCAGTAGCTATCAGATATCTATTTCCCAAGGTCAGCCAAAGTCGTGAACTAGACCTAGAAACCCTTTGCTCACTTTATCCAAAGAATTCGCGCTGTCAAAATTATCTTCCAGGATCAGTGGCACTGGCTAAAGACGACAAGGAAATTGAGGCTAATGCACTACTAGCAAGCGCAAAGCCAGGAATTCCGATTCTCGTAAAAGGCTTGCCAGACCGTAGCGTTGATTATCTGATTATTCAAGACGGGCCACAGATTGCTGAGTACGCTATTAGTCCAATCTGTACCCATTTAGGATGTACAGTTGAGTGGGATCTTGAGAAGAATTACTTTATTTGTCCTTGTCATGGGTCTCAATACGATTCTCAGGGTCGAGTCGTTCATGGCCCAGCTAAACGTTCTTTGCCACTAATGACTGTAGTAGTTAAGCAAAACCAAATTCGTTTAGTTGATCGCAAACCTGCTATAGATCCTCGTTAACCTACCATTATCAAATCAAATTGAACAATGCCACCATACTTTTTGAGCAAGTTATAAATTATAAAAGACTAACAAAAATTACTGCATGATTGAAATTTGTCGAGTAAGCTGACAACAGCAGTTTCATTCTCAAACCAATGACCACAAGTAGTCCCAAAATTTTAGCCCTGGACTTTGATGGAGTGATTTGCGACGGGTTAATTGAATATTTTGAGGTAGCATGGCGTACCTACTGTGAAATTTGGTCTCCTAATAACGACACACCGCCAGATGATTTAGCTTTGAGATTCTATCGCCTAAGACCTGTTATTGAAACAGGTTGGGAAATGCCCGTTTTAATTAAAGCCTTGGTAGATGGAATCCCTGACGAAAAGATTCTTTATGAATGGGTAAGCATTGCCCCACAACTTTTGTTAAATGACAAGCTACAAGCAAAAGAAATAGGTGCAAAACTAGATAAGCAGCGAGATGAATGGATTACTACGGATTTAGGCGCTTGGCTGAGTCTGCATAGATTTTATCCGGCTGTAATAGAAAAAATTAAATTAACTATTGACAGTGGAGTGAGGCTATACATTGTCACCACTAAAGAAGGACGTTTTGTGCAGCAGTTGTTGCAACAAGAAGGGGTGAATTTACCACCAGCAGCGATTTTTGGGAAAGAAGTCAAGCGTCCCAAATATGAAATTTTGCGAGAATTAATCCAGTCAGCAGGAGACAAGCCAGCTAGTCTCTGGTTTGTAGAAGATAGACTGAAGACATTACAGTTAGTTCAACAGCAAGCAGACCTTGGAGATGTGAAACTTTTCCTTGCAGACTGGGGCTATAATACCCAAGCTGAAAGAGAAGCTGCCCAAAATGACCCGCGAATTCAATTGTTATCACTTTCTCAGTTTGCCAAAGATTTCTCAGCTTGGCTTTAAGTAATTCGTAAGTCGTAATTATTGGCAAAACACTCGCACGTAATTGTCTATCTTAGTTTTCTTTACCTGTTGGGGTCTAAATCCCCAACTTTCTTTTATTACGAATTACCTTAGCGAGTATTAGAGCGTCATTTCCTGGCAAAATGGCAATGAAACAACATCTTTAAGAGATGTATGTAAATAATAAAGAATTAGGAAAACTTCTAACTCTTGTACAGACGCGATTAATCGCGTCTCTCTTAACTCCTAACTTAGTACTTACTTTTATGCTTGACCTCACAAAACTAGCGCGACAAATGCAGGGTTTAAGTCAGCATCTAACATTAGAAGCTGCTGCTAGTCGCCAGCGTTTAGAATTGGCGCAACAACATCTAAAAAATGCTTACGAGTGTCAACAAGATTTAATCGACCGTCAGGAAAAATGGCGCGATCGCATTCTCTTTGCTAATGCTACCCCAATTGAACCACTAGAAACCTGTATCGATATCCCAGTTCCCCCAAAAATTCATACTGTCATCGCTACCGATGGTTCCCAAATTGCCCCCAACCATCATGAAATTGCTTACTGTTATCTTTTAAATATCGGCAGAGTCGTCTTGCACTACGGACAAAATCGCCATCCGCTACTCGATAGCTTACCAGAAGTATTTTACCGCCCAGAAGATTTATATATGTCTCGGCAGTGGGGAATTAGAACCGAAGAATGGATGAGTTTCCGCCGCACTGCATCAGAAACAACGGTGTTAGCAGAACTTGCATGTGGTGCAGCGCAAGGGAAAACACCAGCGCTAGCAATGGTAGATGGTTCGCTAATTTACTGGTTTTTAGAACAGTTACCGATGGATGCACGCGATCGCATTTTACCTCCCATCCTGGAAGCTTGGCAGCAGATGCGTGATGCTAAAATTCCGTTGATGGGCTATCTTAGCGCCTCTCGCAGCATCGAAACAATGAACTTTTTACGGTTGTTGGCTTGTCCCCATCCAGTGCCAGACTGTAAAAGTCATTGCCCAAATCAGCTAGAAAAAGTACCTTGTAAAATTTTTGAACAGTTGCGAGATACTTCTGTTTGGTCAACCCGACTCAAGCCAGGACAACGCAGTACCCTGTGGCGCAGTAATTCCCCCATTCTCGAACTTTACGGAGACCAAACTATTTACTTTTGCTACGTCCACGTTGGCACCGAAATCGCCCGAATAGAAGTTCCGGCATGGGTAGCACAGAATGCAACCATGTTAGACCAAGCACTAGGACTGATGTTAGCACAAGTGCAAAAAGGATATGGCTACCCTGTAGCGATCGCCGAAGCCCATAATCAAGCAGTGGTAAAAGGTGGCGATAGAGCGCGTTTCTTTGCCCTTCTCGAACAACAAATGATTAAAGCTGGTTTAAAAAATGTGGGAACTTCCTACAAAGAAGCCAGAAAGCGTGGGAGTATTGCGTGAAGAAGGCAGATAATTATTGAGTTTTTGTCAAAATCAACTAGAAGTTATGACGAATCAGATAAGTTTTTTTGTTATCTTTAAATTCAGGAATTGAAAGAATATATCCTGATTGACCAATGCAAATGGCAAAGGAACCAAGTTTTGGATTGAGATTCCTTTGCATCAGGTAGGGAAATCGGTAAGCTATAACGGATTTAAATTGCCTACTGATTTGCAAGGGTCAAAAGTCTAGAGGAATTATTGACTACAAACTATGCAAAATTTAAGTACATCCAACACTATAGGACTGAGTTTGGAGCTTTTTCATGTCCAAACCAACACTGCTTTTGAGTTATCACCAGATATTTCGGTGTTTCATATCGGTAAACCCAATGAGCAAATTCCGCCAAATCGCGAATGGAGGATACAAAGACACAAAGAGTTTATTCTCTCCACAGCGCCACTTGCTGTTTGAGTTCCCTCATATCCAAATAATCGTTAGCAAAAGCTTTCCATAAAAGTGGATGAGGAAGAAATCGATCATATTTTTGAATTTCCGGTGCTTCTGAAGTACTAACTAAATCTTCTTGGGTAATTCTTTGTTCACATAATGAAGTAATTTCGCGATAAAGATATTTAAATTTATCCTTGCCTAATTTGATTGTCAAATAATAGGGATTTACTCCGCCAATACTTGTAATTTCCAACGATTCTCGACAGTAGGAGTTGAGTAATCTTTCTAAGGTGCGATAAGCAACCGTACCCATCCAAGGAAAAATGCAGCATTTACCTTTTTCCAATTGCAAAATATTCTGCTTATCTAATCCAACCTGCTGCGCTAAATAGCGAACTTGAAGTAAACGTTGCAAAGCATTTTTTTGCAAGTAACTATACTCAACAGTTTCCAATAAAACTTGCTGCATTCGTTGCAAAACTTTGGTATGAATAGTACCACCACCACCACGCCAATAAATACTCGCTTTACCCTCAGCTTGTTTAACAAAAATAGCCTTCTTTTTAAAGTCAACTTCTACAACTTCCCAAGTTCTTCCAGCTAAAGCAAATTGATTGCCAACAGGAACTGGTGTGACGATACTACCAATTTCTGTTGTACCTTGCTTAACAATATATTCTTGGTGTTCAGCAAAGACAGCATAAAACTGGAATTTTCTCACTACCTTTTCTCCTGCCAAACCCAGGATTAATTTATCTTGTTCAGTATGCTGAATATGATCAATATCAATTAAATAGCGTAGCAATAGTTGAAAATCCTCTTTGGAAATCGCAGCAAAGGCTGACATACTAAAAATTTGTTTAGCTAGGGCATTAGCTGAAATTTCCCCTATTGCTGTTAAAATACTCATTGTCTGGTGATAAAGCAAACTCAAAGGATATTTAATTGGTCTGATTGGTTCAATCCATTGTTCCTCTAAATAAAGTTGAATAATAGCGATACACTGCAAAAGTTGCCAGGGGATTTGTTCTGGTAGAGAAGCTTCTGGTAATGGCTTATCTTCAGCGCAGACAAAGCGCATATCAGCAGCTTCACCTCTTCTGCCACTACGTCCCAAGCGCTGTAGAAAGCTAGCTACAGATAAGGGTGATTCTAACTGAATAACTCGCTCTAAATGACCGATATCTATGCCTAATTCTAGAGTCAGAGTAGCAGCGGTAACAGCTGGATTGTTAGGTTCGCGCATTGCATTTTCAGCAGCTTGCCGCAAGCTAGCAGATATACTTCCATGATGTACATGATATATATCTGGTAATCCCTGCTGTGTGGCAATTTGTCGTAAAGATGCAATGACAGATTCGGTACGCGTGCGATTATTAGCAAATATTAGGCATTTGCGAGACTTGCTGAGGTTAAAAATATATTGTTCATCAGCCGTCGCCTCTGATTCATCTACTTCATCAGTAATATAAAAATGTTCTACAGCTAGCTTTATTTGGCGTTTTATACCGTCAATTTTTGGTGTTATGACTGGCTTATCTGTTCCTGAACGCAACCACTCTTCAGCTATTGAGTAATCACCAAGAGTCGCCGATAAACCAATACGGCGCGGTTGTTTTTTTGTCAACTTTGTTAAACGTTGTAATTGGCAAATAATTTGACAGCCGCGTTCTGAACCCATAAAGGCGTGAATTTCATCAATGATGACAAACCTCAAATCACCAAATAAGCGAATTAGGTCGTTATTTTTGTTAATTAACAAACTTTCTAGAGATTCTGGTGTAATTTGTAGAATACCTTGAGGATTCTTTAAAAGTTTGTTTTTTCGAGTTTGCGAAACATCACCGTGCCAGTGCCAAACTGGAATATCTGCTTCTTTGAGTAAGTCGTTGAGGCGCTCAAATTGATCATTAATTAAAGCTTTGATTGGACTAATGTATAATGCCCCTATGCTAGCAGCAGGGTTAGTATGTAATAGAGTCAAAACTGGTAGAAAGGCTGCTTCTGTTTTACCGGCAGCAGTTGCAGCAGTAACTAGCAAGTGAGCATCAGTATCAAATATAACTTGACAGGCCGCAATTTGAACTGGTCGTAATTCACTCCACTGGTGATAATAAATATATTCTTGGATGAAAGGTGCGAGTTGGCTAAAAGCATTGCTCATATTTTTATGGGTAAAATTAGTAACAGGTAATAAATTGACTACTAAATTATGACCCATTGTTTATAGCGATTCCCATCTTGGAAAGGTATGTTTTCAAAGCTATTAACCTTGGTAAAAATTTTCCCCAAAATCGCCACGCTCGCAGCAACCAGTGCTGCTTTTACTGTTGCGATTGCTGCTACTAACAACCCAGCACAAGTTATTAAGTTGAACTTTAACTGGCTAGGTGATGCTGGTTATTCAGCAACAGGTTCATTCAGCTACAGCAAAACTACAGCACCTACAATTATTTCAGAAAGCGAGCTTGCCAAATTTACTGAGTTTCTATTCTAGCCCCAATAGTTCAGTGAACTGTTGGGGCTAGAATAGAAACTCATTGGTTCGTCATTAACACTTTTACAAAGCTCAGTGCTGAGTGCAATTAATTTTACTTTTTACTCAACACTCAGCACTGTTTTAGTCAGTGCCTTTGAACTATTAAAAAAATTGAGATGCTTCCCAATGAATACAATACTGATGACTTGGTTAAAAATACTTCATGTGCCAGTTTAAAAGGCGGAATGAGGGTTATATGCACGATCGTAAATATAATGCTACAATCCCCCAAGTATAAATTTAATCATTAGTTCAGAAACAACCAGACCAAGTATTGTCATAATCACCAGAAACTAAAGGCTATGCCTATAAGAACCTAACCTGTTTACACAAGGTGATGTTCTGGTTATTAAGTCTTTTATGCAGTACAAAAATTCTATTTTAAAAATCAATCAATAAAATTTATAAACAATGTTGAAGTCAGTAGGCGTGAATAATTAAAGGTTTGTAGTAAGCGGCTTTAACCCCTGAAATAGGGCTGGATCAGCTTACTACGAGGCATTTTAATTAATTCTATATTGCCAACACATAGTTTGATTTATTCTTGCCCACTTGCCTTAACGCAATTTTAATCAGGTAATCTTACAAGTTAAAATAAATAATAAAAATAGCAGGGTCTACTGGCTATTAAGGAATAAATTCGATCATCTCAGTCTGTCTTCACGAAATTTACAAATAGCTCATGCACATTCTGATTTATTCCTACAACTATCATCCAGAGCCGATTGGAATTGCTCCGCTAATGACTGAATTGGCAGAAGGACTAGTAAAGCGAGGTCATGAAGTGCGAGTGATTACAGGAATGCCCAACTATCCTCAGCGCGAGATTTACCATGGGTATCGGGGTAAGTTGTATCTTACTGAAGAAAAAAATGGCGTCACTATTCAGCGAAGTTACCTCCGAATTAAGTCTAAACCTAACCTGGTGGATCGGCTGTTGCTGGAGTTGAGCTTTGTTTTCACTAGCTTACCCCAAGCCTTTAAAGGCGGACGCCCAGATGTGATTATTTTAACTGTTCCACCTCTATTCGGTACGTTACCAGTAACAATATTTGGTTGGTTATACAACTGCCCAGTAGTTCTGAATGTGCAAGATATTTTACCAGAAGCTGCGGTACGTATCGGGCTATTAAAAAACAAGTGGATGATCCGAACTCTTGCAGCCCTAGAGAAACTTGCATATCGGACTGCACATACTATTAGTGTGATCGCTGATGGCTTTCGTGAGAATTTAGTGAATAAGGGAGTACCTGTTAATAAAATTGTTTGTATTCCCAATTGGGTAAATGTAAATTTTATCCACCCTTTACCGAAACAGAACAACTCTTGGACATCTAGCCATCAACTCAATGGAAAATTTGTAGTACTTTATTCGGGCAACATTGCTCTAACGCAAGGTTTAGAAACAGTAATAGAAGCAGCAGTTTGCTTGCGCTATATCAAGGATATTGTCTTTGTGATCGTTGGCGAATCAAGAGCATTGCAAAGGTTGCAGGAATATTGTCTCTTAAATGGAGCAGATAATGTTTTGCTGCTACCGTTGCAGCCACGAGAAAAACTACCCGAAATGCTAGCAGCATCTGATGTCGGGCTGATTGTGCAAAAGCGCAATGTGATTTCGTTCAATATGCCTTCAAAAATACCACTGCTGTTGGCGAGTGGTCGCCCGATTGTGGGTTCAGTTCCTGCTACTGGTACTGCTGCTAAAGCAATCCAACTCAGCGGTGGTGGAATAATTGTTGAGCCAGAATCACCTGATGCAATAGCCGCAGCTGTGTATGATTTATATGCTAATCCTACTTTAGGGGCGAGGCTAGGTAACACAGGAAGACAGTTTGCCGAAGAAAATTATTCTTTGGAGCAAGCACTTGACCGGTATGAAGGGCTGCTTTCTCATATTGTTGCTAACCGAAAATCTACTGTGGGGATCTTACCGGATTTAGATTCTAAGAAATCAGTTGTGGATGGTTAAAGGGGATTGGAGACTGCTCTAAATTTCTGGGATCTCGCTTAATTAGCGAAGACCAGGCGACTGGAAAGACAAAACTCTGATTAGGAAAAATTAAATCACCCATTCGGGTGAGTTAAAAATCATCCGATCGGGTGACCTAAGTGTAGGAAGTTGAGACTGCTCGAAAATAGGACTCTAGAGAATACTGATTGATTGCACGTCGTTCTTGGTGAGGATAACTCGATGAAACTTGCAACCTTGATTAACAGAGCTGAATTAATCAGCGTAGGCGTAGCCCTATGGGGAAGCAAGCTACGCGCAGCGTGTCGCAGACAAGCCTATCGTAGAGAAGGCATCGCTCCATACCCTTTTCTTCCCTAGATCCAGTATTCACTACGACTCAAGAGCGATAAACTCATCTGTAACTTATACCAATCTCGTGTTCTGTGTGGTTATAATGCAAGCAAGCACTTGCAAACCCTCACGGAAAACTTAGCATCAAGGACAGCACAGACTCGTGCACGCTTGATCAAGGCGGCAACTAAGGTGTTTGCAACGGCAGGTTTAACCGCAGCTATAAGGCGAGAAATTGCTCGTGTTGCTGTTGTCAATGAGGTAAGTTTATTTCGTCATTTCCAGAAGAAAGAGCAATTACTAGCTGCTGTGATTACTGAAGCGATCGCTTTACAGGCAGAAGCTTTAGTTCATAACGACGACTGGACTCAAGACCCATACATTGACCTCAAGAATTATGCAAGGCTTTGCAACCACATGATAGAGGAGCATAAAGACCTGATTCGGACATTTATTCGGGAAGCAAAGCAACACCCCCAAGCTGCCCGCCTGATCTTATACGAAACTAAAAAATCGCTGCGCGAACCCCTGGTTGTGTACTTGCAGAAGAGTCAAGAGAAGTGCACATTGTCTTCAGATATAGATTTGAAAGCATCTGTGGATAGTTTCACGGGTATGTTGCTTCACAGTATGCTGCATTTTAGCGATATCGCTACCACGCTAAATTACAGTCGTCAATGCTACATGGAAACTTGTGTCAATTTATTTGTGCCCGGTATTAGCACTTTGCCATTGCAGGAGGCAGGAGATTCAGTTGATTCTCTTGCAACAAGATAAACCGTGTTTTCTCTCTGAGCTAAAGTGATGTGTTTATACTGACTAAAAAAGTTTTATAAATTACACTTTAAAAAAAACTGACAGGAGTTAAGTAATTTACAAAATAACCATAATTTGCTTAAGAATATTTGTTTGTTTTAGGTGCTAGACATCGTGAGCGATCGCCCAAATATCCAAATACATATTTGTCACCAAACATCAAGAGAAAAGGTCTAAAAAACTATTCAAACAAAGCTTTTGTAGCCAAGAGTAGATTGCCCAAGTCTAAATCCACAAGACGAGAAACCGAAGATGTCCCATTCTGAGTTCCCTGATTCTCCCCTGCCCGTTGAAATAAAACAGCCTGCTGTTAATGATTCTAGTCAGGAATCGCAACCATTGTTGGAGCGATCGCCTAAGACACCTCAAAAGCGGCGTTGGCCCCTGCTGTTGGGAATCTTTCTATTAATTGCAGGTGTTGGTTTTGGTTGGCGCTGGTGGCAAACTAGTAATGCTAGCAATGCACCATCGGGTGCTGGAGCACCTGCTGGTCAACCTATAGCTTCTGTCAAGCTAGCAACTGTGGAAACTGAAACTGTGCAGGAAAGTTCGGAGTTTATTGGCTCCTTAGAGGCTCCACGTTCGGTAATCATCAAGCCACAGGTTGAAGGACGAGTTACCCAGATTTTCGTCCAAGAGGGCAACCGTGTTCAACAAGGGCAAGTCATTATTAGCCTGGAAAGTGATAATGTCCAAGCTCAATTATTACAAGCAAAAGCTGGACTAGAACAAGCTCAAGCACGTCTTGCTGAACTCAAAGCGGGTACGCGACAAGAAGAAATTGCCCAAGCTAGAGCGCAGTTAGCCCAAGCCCAAGCTCGGTTTAGAGATGCCCAATCGGGATCGCAACCAGAAGAAATTGCTCAGGCTGAGGCTCAAATTCAGTCAGCTAAATCTGATGTGGAGCTAGCACAGTCACGAGCCAAGCGATACGCACAATTAAGGAAAGAGGGTGCAGTTTCCCAAGATGTCTTAGAAGGATATGTCAAAGAACAGCAAAGTGCTGAAGCTGCCCTTGTGGTAGCCCAAAAACGCTTAGACCAAGTTCGCAAAAGCAGAAATTCTAGTATCAATGAGCTAGCTGGTGCGCTCGAACAACAGAAACAAAACTTAAGGCAACTAGAAAATGGTTCTCGCCCAGAAGAAATTGCCCAAGCGCGATCGCAAGTAAGTCAAGCAGCTGCCCAAGTCCAAGCTGCTCAAGTCCAACTGCAATACACAAAAGTCCTTGCTCCTTTCACTGGTATTGTTGGTGATATTCCCACGAAGGTGGGAGATTATGTGGAAAAAGCAGACCAGCTCACTACGCTGACTAGAAATGACTCTTTAGAACTAAATATTTCCGTTCCACTGGCCGAAGCCAAAAAGTTGCGCTTGGGATTACCAGTACAAATGCTGGATGCCCAAGATAAACCCATAGCTACTGGTAAGGTGAGTTTCATCTCCCCAGACGCCAGTTTAGATTCACAGACAGTTTTGGCTAAAGCCAACTTTGGTAATTCTAGAAGACAACTGGTCAATCGCCAGACAGTCCAAACTAAAGTGATCTGGAACGAACGTCCGGGAATCTTAATTCCAGTTACAGCAGTATCTCGCTTGGGCGGGGAGACTTTCGTGTTTGTGGCTCAAGCGCCGCAGGAAAAGTCTAAACCTGGAGCACCTAACCTAGTAGCTCAACAAAAACCCGTGAAATTAGGAGTCATTGAGGGGAATAATTATCAAGTTATCGAAGGATTAAAGGCTGGGGACAAAATTGTTGTTTCCGGTATTCTCAACCTCACCAATGGCGCTCCCATCGCTCCTGCACCGGAACAAGTGGGTAGCCAAAAGCCTTAGTTATTGAGGCAATGGAACAAGTTGCTAAAGAAGTTTTACCACCGGGTTATGGCTACGAATGGTCAGGAACTGCATTAGAAGAAATAGACTCTGCTGGTTTAGCACCTTTGATATTTGGATTAGGACTAGTCTTTGTATTTGTGGTACTAGCTGCTCAATACGAGAACTACGTTGATCCCTTCATCATTCTATTATCAGTTACCTTAGCTATTTTTGGAGCACTTATAGCTCAATCAATGCGGGGTTTTGCTAATGATGTTTACTGTCAAATTGGATTAGTAATGTTGATTGGTTTAGCGAGTAAAAACGCTATTTTGATTGTGGAATTTGCTAACCAATTACGAAAGCGAGGGTTTTCAATTACCAAGGCATTAATTGAGGCTTCACAAGAGCGGTTACGGACAATTTTGATGACTGTTTTTTCTATTTTGTTGGGGTTTTTCCGTTGACTACTGCCACAGGTGCAGGAGCGGCTAGTCGCCAATCTTTGGGAACGGCAGTATTTGGAGGGATGTTAATCGCTACTTTCTTGAGTTTGTTTGTAGTGCCGATTTTATATATCGTGATTAAGACGATAACCGAGCGATTTATCAAACCAAGGCATCAAGAACTACAAGCAGAAGCAGTGTCAGTGAATGGCAGCACTGCTGTATATTCAACAAAAGCTGAGGATTGAGTATCTCTGTTTTTCAGATAATTTCGCCCAATTGTAGCGGCAGTTCATCACCCTCTTAACTGTCGCTACATATCCTAAAATGAAACAGTAGAGAAGACTACTTTCTCAGGGGAATGCATGAAAATCGCTATTGGCAGTGATGAACGCACCAACCTTACTGATAGGATACTGGAAGAACTTAA
This sequence comes from Nostoc sp. ChiQUE02, assembly GCF_034531305.2. NCBI lineage: Bacteria > Bacillati > Cyanobacteriota > Cyanophyceae > Nostocales > Nostocaceae > Nostoc > Nostoc sp. ChiQUE02. The sequence goes on along the minus strand of NZ_JAVRBN020000008.1, from coordinate 157,640 downwards.
GCAGGGTGGGCATGAAGTTATACCCTTCGGTTCCCTAGCCGAGAATGATTCTGAAGTCGATTGGCCTCTCAGTTGTAGTAAAGTTGCTTTGGCAGTGGCAACCCAGAAAGCAGATGAGGGAATTGTCTTTTGTTGGACTGGTACTGGCGCATCTATTGCTGCTAACAAAGTCTCTGGGATACGTGCAGCATTGTGCCATGATGCTGAGACTGCACGCGGGGCCAGGATCTGGAATCATGCGAATGTTCTTGTATTAAGTTTACGTGCAACTACAGAAGCGATCGCTAAAGAAATATTAGATGCCTGGTTTAACACACCCTATTCTGAAGATGAGTGGAACCTCCTGCAAATCAAACGAATTAGCCAGCTAGAGAAAAAGGTTTAATTTGTAGACAGATTGCAAAAATTCCACAATGCCCTCAAAAGTTTTAGGTGGGCATGATAGCAAACCCAAATGTAAAGTTAAATCAAGACAATGCCAACAATCGCAGTCAATCCGTATCTCGATCGCAATTTTGCTCCAGTCCGTGAAGAAATCACTACCGACAAATTGCAAGTCATCGGTGAGTTACCCCCTGATTTATCGGGGATGTTTGTGCGGAATGGCCCTAATCCTCAATGGACACCTATCGGTCAATATCATTGGTTTGATGGGGATGGTATGTTGCATGGTGTGCAAATTAACAACGGCATAGCCACTTATCGTAACCGCTACGTCCAGACAACCGGATGGAAAAAAGAACGAGAAGCGGGTAAGGCTCTCTGGAGTGGGTTATTAGAACCACCGCAAATGGATAACCCCCACGGTGGCTACAAAAACACCGCCAATACTGCCTTAGTGTGGCACGCTGGTCAGATGTTGGCGCTGAATGAGGGAGGTAAACCTCACGCCATAAAGCTTCCTGAATTAGAAACCATTGGCGAGTATAACTACAATGGCAAGCTGGTTTCTGCCTTCACAGCCCATCCCAAGGTAGATCCGGTTACGGGCGAAATGATCTTCTTTGGCTACTCTCTGTTTATGCCACCGTACGTGCAATATAGTGTGGTCTCAGCACAAGGCGAACTGTTGCAGACAGTGCCAATTGAACTGCCAATAGGAGTGATGATGCACGATTTTGCCATCACTGAAAACTACACGATTTTCATGGATTTGCCGTTGACTTTCAACCCTGAAAGAGCGCAACGGGGAGAACCTGTAATGATGTTTGAGCGCGATCGCTCTAGTCGCTTCGGCATATTACCACGTCACGGAGACAACAGTAATATCCGCTGGTTTGACAGTCCCTCTTGCTACGTCTTCCATACTCTCAACGCCTACGAAGAAGGAGACGAAGTTGTGCTTATCGCTTGTCGCATGAGTTCCACTACAGTCTTGAGTTCAGATGATTCGCAACTCGACCCAGAAGGAAATATCCCCCGTTTGCATCGTTGGAGATTTAACCTGAACACGGGGACAGTACGTGAAGAAATGTTGGATGATGTAGCTTCAGAATTTCCCCGCATCAACGAAAACCTATTGGGGCAACCAAACCGATATGGCTACACTAACAAAATGGCAAACAGTCCCCTACCTTTATTTGAAGGTATCATCAAATACGACCTCAGCAGTGGAAATTCCCAAACCCATGAATACGGAGAAGGACGCTACGGCGGTGAAGCTGTGTTTGCGCCACGTCCTGGTGCAACGGTTGAGGATGATGGTTGGCTTGTGACTTTCCTCCACGATGAGGGTTCCAACACTTCAGAATTGGTAGTGGTGAATGCTCAAGATGTAACTGCTGAACCTGTAGCGCGGGTAATAATTCCCCAGCGTGTGCCTTATGGGTTTCATGGTGCTTGGGTTGCAGGGGAATAACGTTAGGTAGATAATACTGTTTGGTTAAGGCAACAGACGCGATAAATCGCCGTCTCTACAAAGGACTAATTATTGTAGAGACGGCGATTTATCGCGTCTTTGAACCTCGACGTTGAGCCTTTGAACCTCGACGTTGCGCCTTTGAGCCTCGAAGTTGCGCCTTTGAACCTCGAAGTTGCGCCTTTGAACCTCGACGTTGAGCCTTTGAACCTCGACGTTGAGCCTTTGAGCCTCGAAGTTGCACCTTTGAGCCTCGACGTTGAGCCTTTGAGCCTCGAAGTTGCACCTTTGAGCCTCGAAGTTGCGCCTTTGAGCCTCGAAGTTGCGCCTTTGAGCCTCGAAGTTGCGCCTTTGAGCCTCGAAGTTGCACCTTTGAGCCTCAACTCAGAAATATATCTAACCATTCCTGAATTTACAGGGGTGAGCGTGTAGTAAAATTTGCTCACCTCTGTAAAGTGGAACATGGCTTTAGATTTCTCCAGTCAAAATCTTCGAGGACGCAACTTCAAAGGTAGACAAGACCTTGCGGGTGCAAACTTTAGCTATGCCGATATTCGAGGAGCAAACTTCACCAACGCTAATTTAAAAGGGGCAAATTTTAGCCATGCTAAAGCAGGACTGCAACGACATTGGGTAATTTTCCTAGTCCTTGTCTCATGGCTGTTGTCGGGACTGTCAGGATTTATCTGGTACATAAATAGTTATTTGGTATCGCTAATATTTGACACCTCTAAATTAGAAAACCAGATCGCGGGTTGGACTACTTTAATAATATTGATTGTCTTCTTTTTCGTCACAATTCGCCAAGGAGTAGGAGCTGGTTTAGGAGCTTTCGTTATAGCTGTAGCCTTTGCTGGAGCCGGATCTGTAACCTTAACCGCAGCCTTCAGTGGATACTTTACCAAAGCTTTTGCTGGAACTTTCGCCGAAGCTTTCACTAAAATCGGAATCGGAGGAGGCATAGCTTTTATCGGAACCGTCGCAGGAGCCTTAGCAGGAGCAGGAACTTTAACAGGAGCTTTAGCAGGAGCAGGAGCCTTAGCAGGAGCAGGAACTTTAACCTTAGTCTTAGCCTTAGCAGGAGCTCTAACCGTAGCCTTAGTCTTAGCTTTAACCTTCAGTTTCGCTTTTGCTTTTACTTTTGCTGGAGCTGGAGCGTTACTTAGCATTTTCATTGGTTGGCAAGCTATCAAAGGAGATGAAAAATATGCTTTAGTTCGTAATATTGCGATCGCTTTTGCAGCTACAGGAGGTACAAGCTTTCGTGGCGCTGATTTAACCAATGCTAATTTCACCCAAACTACGCTCAAAAGTACAGATTTCCGCAACACTATCCTTATTTGTAGCTGTTGGCATCAAGCTAAAATGCTTGACCGTGTTCGCCCTGGTTTAACTTATCTGCAAAACCCACAAGTACGTCAATTGCTAGTTACCGGACAGGGACAAGATAAAAACTTTGACCGTCAAAACCTGCGGGGTATCAACTTACAAAGAGCTAACTTAGCAGATGCCAGTTTTATCGGAGCTGATCTAAGTGAAGCAAACTTGCAAGATGCCAATTTGTCAAGAGCAAAGCTTAAGCAAACGCAACTAGATGGCACAGATTTAACAGGTGCAACTCTCACCGGCGCGTACATTGAAGATTGGGGGATTACAAATACAACTAAATTACATGGTGTGAGGTGTGAATATGTCTTCATGCGCTTACCCACCAAAGAAAACCCCGACCCCCTCCGCAAACCTGATAATAAACAAGAAGTATTCGAAGAAGGAGATTTTGCCGACTTTATCCAGCCTATTTTTGACACCCTCGACCTTTATCACAATCAAGGTGTTGACCCCCGTGCTGTTGCGATCGCTTTTAAAAACCTTACACAAAACCATCCAGAAGCCGAATTAGAAATTGTGGCAATGGAGAAACGCGGCAATGATAAATTCTTACTGAGAGCTAAAACCGCAGCAGGTAGCGATAAATCTCAACTGAGTGCAGAATATTTTGATGACTATAATCAACTCAAAGCGTTATCGCAGAGTCAGCAATTATTGCTTGTAGAAAAAAGCAATCGCATTCGTAATTTAGAAATTATGGTAACAACTGCACTCCAGCAGCCGAAATCTTATACACAAGGAAATACCATCATGTCTGATATCAGCGGCATCAATATTCAAGGTAGCAGTAATGTCAGCGGTATTGCTGGGAATAGTTCCGTTGCGAATCTAGGAACCATCAGTGGTAATGTGAGTATTGCCCTCAATCAGTTGTCTGATTCACCGTCAGCAGATAAACCGGGAATTAAAGAATTATTGACGCAGTTGCAAGAAGCAATTTCCCAATCCTCAGATTTGCCAGATGAAGAGAAAGCTGAGGCGCTGGAACAGGTGAAAACTTTAGCTGAAGCGGGTAAAACTCCTCAAGAATCCACTAAGCAAAAAACTGCAAAAACCGCAATCACAATGTTGAAAGGAATATTTTCTAGTTTACCTGCTGTCGCTTCTCTAGTGGAAACAGCTAATAAATTATTGCCTGCGATCGCCAAGCTATTCAGTTTGGGATAATTTTGACAGTATCCTTTAGTTATTGGATACTTTTGCTCTCAATAAATCAAAAACTTCCATTCCCTCTTGTAAGAACAATTCAATCTGTTCTGGTTCAAGACGTACATTTTCACGGTAATAGATCAAGCAGGAGTCAGCTGCCTCTAAACATGGCGTTGTTTGTATAGCTGGGTAGAATCCTATTTTGGCTTCAAAAAAAGAAAGTACATTGTCAGTAAATATCTGGCGAATGCCTTGCTCATCACTACCCCTTAACAGATATTGTTCATAAAATCTGGGATAGTTTTCAAACTTAATATCCTGATATCCTAAAAAATGACTGAGTTGATCTAAAATCCCTTTTGGTTTTAAGAAAAATTTACAAAAACGCATATTATCGTCATACAAAAAAGCTACTGTTTGCCAATGTTCGTATCTGGTTTTAGCACTAGATATTGAGTATCTGTATTCAAAAATGTATATTTTAAAGTTTTTTATTTCTTTCGACAAGATATTCTTAACTAGCTTTCTTCCTCCTTTATTGAACAGTCTAAAATTATGTAAATTCTGTATAATGTTATTACTGTCTTCTGCTAAAAAGTTCATTTTTAACTGAGCAAAAATAAGTTTTATTTTGTCACTTCTTTTCTGTTCCTTTTTGTTTTCCCATTGAAAATATAAAATATTTATAACAACAGCTACAAAAGTAAAAAATACTATAATGGTAACAAAGTCTCTAGACATAGAATATACGATTTTAGATTTTAAATTTTGGATTGGGAATGAGGCATTGTGCAGAGGGGAAAACTCTTCTCCCTTGCTCTCTGCTCCCTGCTTCTTTCCCACTCCCCGTTCCCCATCTCAAATTATTTATCTCTATAACCTCCAGCGTAGTTAATTACACAAATTGTTCTATATGATTTGTGAGTTCCATAAGCAACACCAGAGACTTTAAAAGCGCCGTTAAAAATGTTTTTTCGATGACCGCGATCGCGCACACCATCATCAATAATTAATTGCATGACGATATCTTGAGCGGTGTTTGGGCCATAACTGATATTTTCACCTGCGGTTGTTTGCCATTTACCATAACGGTTGATGCGAGTAAAAGGACTGCTACCATCGCTACCATCATGACCTGTAGCGCCTTTTGGCCCTTGGTCTTTAACGTGGTCTTTTGCTCCTAAAGACATGCCCTTAGATGCACTCAACGCTCCTACAGGCCGTGCTGATTTCAAAAATGCGATCGCTTCATCAACAGCTTTGACTCCTTCTTGAGTTCGCAAATAGGTATTATTAGAAATTTTGACTCGGTTTCCCTCAAAGCGCTTTCTATAGTTTTCCAGAATTGGGAGGTATGCCTTGGGATTTGTTCGTACCTTATTTGTTTCAACAATTACCTGTTGTTCCAGCGGTGAAAGGTAACTTGCCTTGGCTAACAAAGTCGGACTAGTTTGTGGAACTAATGCTGGGTTAGAGTTGGCTACAGACGGGTTAGATTGAAACAGTTGATCTGAGCAGCCGAATATCAAGGCAATTGGCAAAAATACCCAAAATTTCATGCGACGCATCCATTACCTCACAATTTTTCTATGGATTAATTTAGTGAATTAGAAGAAATAAGAATTTTCAACGCACAGATAAGTCTATAGACGCTTCTGCCGTTAGAAACGATATTAGAACTTAAGTGAGTTCGCCAAAGAAAGCGCAGATTAATGCGCCAATAATATAGATAAAGTTGCGATTGCCTTTGTTCCTAAAGTGTTACAAAGCTATCACTTAATACCTGTTGTAACCTCGATAACACTAAAACGTAAATAACAACAAAAATCTTTTCATATTCTGACGCCTGCTTTCAAATTTACACTTTCAAAAACCAGCGTTGCCGATACATCAAAACACCAACAGCCCACCACAACAACACGGTGACTAGGGCAAACAATAGGGAACCATTCAAAACCCCCGCCCAAGATGCGAAAAAATTCTGGTAAATCCAATTGTAGGTACTGGGAGCGTCTTTGTCTGTGCCAATAGTGGTTTTGACTAAAATTTTAATCAACAAAACGGATGCAACGAAAAGAGCGATCGCATTTAAGCCCATAATTTCAAAAGGTTTACTCCAGCGACGCATCAGCCGTACTTCGATGAGTTCATAACAAGCTGCTAACAACAGTAACGCCCAACCGCTGGTAAAGACTACATAGGAACTTGTCCACAGCTTTTTGTTAATGGGGAATGTCCACCCCCATACCCAACCAATAATTAAGCAACCAACTCCAAATAACGCTAAACCTATACTTGTGCGTGACTGTACTGGTTGACTGCGTATCCATTGCCCAGTGAAGTAGCCAGCGAGGACATTTACTATAGCGGGAATAGTACTGAAAAGTCCTTCTGGATCTCCCATAAACTTGAAACCATCACCTTTATATAAATGTGCTTTCGGAATAATTAGGCGGTCAACATAAGCGCCAAAATTACCTTCCCGCGTCAGAAATCCCGCACCATAATCGGGTACTGGTACATACATCATCATTAGCCAGTAGCCGATGAGTAGTACTGCTGCTAGTATCCATTGACCTTTACGCGGAAGGTTGAGAACAGCCAGGGAAGCCAGTAGATAGGTAAGGCTGATCCGCTGCAACACTCCCATAATGCGGATGCTATTCAAATCAAAAGTCCAAACACCCTGATTCCAAAAGCCATTTAGCAGCAATCCTAAGGCAAAGAGAATGGCGGCGCGGCGCAATATCCGCCAGTAAATAGCTGAGGTTGGTTTATTGCCTTCGGTGTACTTTGACAATGAGAAAGCCATCGCTACACCAACAATGAAGAGAAAGAAGGGAAATACTAAGTCAGTTGGTGTGCAGCCATGCCAATCGGCGTGGGCTAAGGGAGGATATACATCATCTGCGACTCCCGCCATATTGACGAGAATCATTCCAGCGATAGTAATACCGCGAAAAACATCCAGTGAAGTCAGGCGCATAAACGGAATTTTATGTTACATGAGTATCTAAGCTACTCCGCTTGATGCAGGTAATCAAGCAAAATTTATAGACTTGGATACAAGGTAAAATTTTGTTAAGTAATTACCACCACTCGCTATGCCAATCAAAGTTGGAGATACAGCTCCTGATTTCACTCTACCTGCCCAAAACGGCTCAACAATTAGCCTCCAAGATTTTCGCGGCAAAAAAGCTGTTGTCCTATATTTTTATCCCAAAGACGACACACCTGGATGTACGGCTGAATCCTGCGCCTTTCGCGATCAGTATGAAGTGTTTAAAACTGCTGGCGCTGAAGTTGTCGGCGTGAGTGCTGACTCCAGCGAATCTCACCAGCGATTTGCTGCGAAATACAATCTACCTTTTACTCTGTTAACTGACAAAGGTGACCAAGTGCGGAAGCTATATGGTGCAACAGCGGCCTTTGGCTTATTCCCTGGTCGTGTTACTTACGTTATTGACCAACAGGGAGTTGTGCAATACGTGTTTGATTCAATGTTTAACTTTAAAGGTCACGTTGAGGAAGCGCTGAAAACGCTGCAACAACTTGTAAAATAAGGGATTGGGTACTGGGGATTGAGAAACTCTTTCCCAATCCCCAGTCCCTAATTCCCAGTCCCTATTTACTCGAATGCGACTTTTCCGGCATGGCAACATTAGCGTGGCTTGACTTGCCATTCTTGCCGTTAGTATGTCCGTTACCATTGCGGGGATGAATTACACCATAACCGCCGTGGTTGCGTTCGTAAATTACATTAATCTCTCCAGTTTCAGAATTGCGGAACATATAAAAGTCGTGTCCCACAAGTTGCAGTTGTTCCAGGGCTTCTGCAAGGGTCATCGGCGGCATAGAAAAATATTTGGTGCGAACGACTTCGTTGGGCAATTCGGGGATGCGATCGCCAATTAAATCTGTGACTACCGTCTCTGCAACAACTACTTCTGTTGGTAGGGCATGAGTTTTCTGATCTTGACGCCGTTCTTTGTACTTCCGCAGTTGACGGGCAATTTTATCTGCAACTAAGTCAATACTGGCATAGAGGTTTTCGCTGCTTTCCTCGGCACGGATAACGCTTCCATTAGCGTAAATAGTTACTTCAGCTGCTTGTCTTGGATTAATTCGGGGATTACGGGCTACGCTAAGATGCACATCCACTTCATTTGTAATGCTCTGAAAGTGACTAACTGCTTTTTCAATCTTTTGATGTACATACTCACGAATTGCTTCGGTGATTTCAATATTTTTGCCGTGGATGACAAGCTTCATGTAAACTCTCCCACTGAATATTTAATGTGTGAATTTGCTTTGTATGAAAAGAAATTGCGGTAAGGTCTATTACTCCCGCCAAAACAAATTGTGAACTTTTTCTATGTACTGCCCGTAAGCCGTCTCTAAGCTTACTACATCTGGGTTTTTGCTCATTATACCCTTGATTTTCCTCATCTCTGCGCTGATATCCAATTGGATATTCACCTAGAACTCTTTGGTGAGGAAATTTGAGCAGTAACTTCTGTAACTGTCTTCTGTGTTAAAACAACGCTTACAGAACTGTTAATAGTTGCTCCTTCTGTGTTCGGTTGAAGTTTGCTTGCTGTTGTTCAATAATCCAAATCTTTGTGGAAATTTGATTCTGTTTTAAATGCAAAGTATGAGAGTCATCAGCCAGTACATTCGTCTTTATTGTCTTGGCATGATGCTTATTGCAGAGAATTCCTCCTAAAACCTATTGAGGTTGTATATTCAAGCTAGCACTTTGTATTTTCTAATGCATGTTCCCTTGACTTTCCTTTAAAATCCTTTGCAAATCTTGACATTTTTTGACTCCAATCCTGTAACTTGAAATATATTTCGTCCCCAATCCAAGTTGATTTTTGGCATGATCCCTAGTATAGAACCACACAAAAACCGTTGTTTGCTGTATAACCAAGGATTGATGCCTTACTCAGAAGCTCATGGATGGCAGCGATCGCTCCTGACTGAGCGCATCCATGACCCCAGTCTAGATGACGTGTTAATTTTGCTAGAACATCCACCTGTCTACACTTTAGGGCAAGGAGCCAACTCAGATTTTCTCAAATTTGATATTGACAAAAGTCAGTATAATGTGCATAGAGTTGAACGAGGCGGCGAGGTTACTTACCATTGTCCCGGTCAACTGGTGGGGTATCCAATTTTAAATCTGCAACGTTATCGTAAAGACCTCCATTGGTACTTACGGCAACTCGAAGAAGTAATAATTCGCGTATTGGCAGTTTATGGGTTGCAGGGAGAAAGAATTCCGGCTTTTACTGGCGTTTGGTTACAAGGGCGAAAAGTTGCGGCTATTGGTATAAAAGTCAGCCGTTGGATTACCATGCACGGCTTTGCATTAAATGTTTGTCCAGATATGACAGGCTTTGAGCGCATTGTACCCTGTGGTATCTCTGATAAACCAGTAGGCAGTTTAGCCGAATGGATTCCTGGTATTACCTGCCAAGAAGTGCGTTTTTATGTAGCACAGTCCTTTACGGAAGTCTTTGGTGTGGAATTAATCGAATCTCAGGCTGAAGGATTTTTCCGGTCTGAGTAAATTCAGCTTGTAATTATGTAATAAATACTATAGCAGTCCTATTTAAATTGTGAGACACTTATGAGAGTAGTCCATATTTAATATTATCAAAATAACTATTTAACTGCGGTTGTCAAAGCTAAAATTTGATTATTTACAAATTTTTATCCTAACTTTTTACGGCTGACAAGCACAATTTTGCGCGTGAATTACTTAAATAATCTTCAGGTATATGCCCCATCGTTAACATCTCTGAGAGAACGTGATTGGACAGCTTTAATAGAACTATTTGATAGAGACGACGGTGATGAAATTGAAGCCGACATCAGCGGTAGTTTGTTTTGGCTGATACCTGAACCTTGTTGGGAGGACGATCCCTTTGATTTCTTGCGCGAGTACCTTTAAAGAGTGCTGAGTGCTGAGTGATGAGTTCAAAAGAAGCCTTTAATTTATAACTCCTAACTCCTGTACAAACGCGATTAATCGCGTCTCTAACTCTTAACTATCTGCTATTGAGGCGACTGAGGAAAATACGTAGGCGATCGCTTTGAGGATTAGTCAGCACTTCATAGGCTGGGCCTTGTTCTGTCACAATACCTTTGTCTAAAAATATCACCTGATGGGCTACTTCTTTTGCAAATTGCATTTCATGTGTGACAACCACCATTGTCATGCCTTCTGCTGCTAATTGTTGCATCACTTGCAGAACTTCGCCGACGAGTTCGGGATCTAGGGCGCTGGTAGGTTCGTCAAATAGCATGATTTGGGGATTCATACATAAACTACGGGCGATGCCTACGCTACTCGTTGCTTTTGTCCTCCAGAAAGTTGTTCGGGATAAGCAGAGGCTTTGTCAAATAAGCCAACTTTTTCTAAATACAATCTCGCTAATTCGGCGCTTTCTTTCGGTGTTTTACCCAAGACTTTCCGAGGGGCGAGTGTCATATTTTCCAGAACGCTGAGATGGGGAAACAGGTTGAATTGCTGGAAAACCATGCCTACTTGTGTCCGTAGTTGCCGCAGTTGGCTATAGTTGACAGTGGGTCGGGATACGTTGATACCGTTGACTATCAAGCGTCCTTTGTCAATGGTTTCTAGTCGATTGAAGCAGCGTAGTAGGGTACTTTTACCACAGCCGGAGGAACCGACAACTGCGATGACTTTTCCCCGATTGATTTCGCCTGTGATTCCTTTGAGGACTTTTAGGGAACCAAAATTTTTTTCGATATTGTCAAAAATAATGGCGGGGATAGTATTGTTCATTACTTATGTCAAGCTGCTCTACAGTTGATTGTAATGTTTTAAGAAACCGCAGAGGCACAGAGAGCGCAGAGGGAGAGAGAAAATAATATGGCTAAATTTGGTTTTATGCGTTGGCTGTATTTATGTGTCTTCGTAGGTTTTAGCTGTTTATTACTAATTAGCTGTGCTGTGAACTCTAGCGCCGGGAAAACTCTGCGGGTTGCTACCGAACCTGCGTTTCCACCTTTAGAGTTTCAAGGAAAAGGCGGCGAGTTGCAGGGGTTTTCCATTGATTTGATGAATGCGATTGCTTCCTCTGCTAACTTTAAACTAGATTTTCAAAGTCTGCCTTTTGATGGCATTATCCCAGCTTTACAAGGTAAAACTGTAGATGCGGCGATTAGTTCGATCACAATTACAGAGGAGAGGGCGAAGACGATTTCTTTTTCCCGTCCTTATTTTAAAGCTGGATTAGCGATGTCTACGACGGGCTACGCCTACGCAATTCGCGCAGACAATCAAGATATTGCTGGTTTTGATAGTCTCAAAAATAAAAAAATTGCAGTACAAATTGGTACAACAGGGGCTGCAAAAGCTAAGAGTATTCCGAGAGTACAAATTCGTAGTTTTGATTCTGCACTTTTAGCCCTGCAAGAATTGCTCAATGGTAATGTGGATGCAGTAATTAATGATGCACCTGTGACTTTATATGCAATTAATACGGTAAATCTTAAGAGAATTAAAGTTGTACAGCAATTGTTGACGGAGGAGTTTTATGGAATTGCTACAGATAAAGAATCGCCGAATTTAGCATTGATAAATGATGGTTTGGATAGGGTGCTGAAAAATGGTACTTATTCCCAAATTTACCAAAAATGGTTTAAAGCCGAACCGCCATTATTACCAGTGAAATCACCATTTGAGAATCAAGCTAGCACTGGTGCACCTAAAATATTTACCTCATTTGACGTGATTTTGCAGGCTTTTCCAACTCTATTGCAGGGTGCGTTGGTAACGTTGCAATTGACAATACTTTCTGTAGTGTTTGGTTTAATTGGCGGTTCGCTGATTGGTATTGTCCGCCTTTCTCATATTGCACCTGTGCGTTGGATAGCGAGGGCGTATGTAGATTTTTTTCGGGGAACACCTTTGCTGGTGCAAATTTTTATGATTTACTTTGGTTTCCCAGCAATTTTACAAGAACTTGGTTTGACATTTACTTTTGATCGCTTAACCGCTGGGGTAATTGCTTTAAGTTTAAATAGCGCTGCATATATTGCAGAAGTTGTGCGTGCTGGGATTCAATCAATTGAAACAGGACAAGCAGAGGCAGCGCAATCATTAGGTTTGAGTTCTGTGCAAACCATGAGGTATGTGATTTTTCCCCAAGCTTTCCGCCGGATGATTCCACCGTTGGGTAATGAGTTTATCAGTTTATTGAAAGATACAAGTTTAGTTGCAGTGATTGGGTTTGAAGAATTGTTCCGCAAAGGACAGCTAATTGTTGCTGACAACTATCGCGCCTTTGAAATTTACGCAGGTGTAGCAGTGGTTTATTTATGTTTAACACTACTTTCTTCACAGGCGTTTAGTCAGTTGGAAACTTGGATGAATCCCGTCAAGCGCAAAGGGACTTCCAAAAATGATTTCTCAATAACCAGAGAATGATCGATGAATATGCTTGGAAAGCTAATTTTTTGGGATAGGTAGCAGTTGGGGTTAAGATCCCTAAGATAAAATCAAGCTACGGGGAGATAAATTATACCTTTTTTCGAGTGATTATAAGTCATTGTTCAATTTAAATTAATGAGTTACTACGAATCCAATAAAAAAGTTATGTAATATCAATCAGATAACCATATTGTTATCATAGGTTTGTAATCATTAAGAAATGTAAATAGTAACTATAGTTGTAAGTCAATTTAACTTAATGATTTCGTACTTGCTATTTGAGGGCTGAATATACCAGTACAGTCATGCTGCAATAAAAACTCAGTAAATATGTTTGAACTATTCAATGCAGGCCTAATTTGCGCTGCATTGTAACAGTTCAGCTTGCCAGCCAAAAATTAAAAACTTTTCATTGGAGGAGAAGCAAATGAGAAATTTGAAAGCAATCATAGACAAATGCTCATTTACTAGTGAAGTACCGGCATCATTTGTGGTATTTCTTGTCGCCCTCCCTCTTTGCATGGGTATTGCGATCGCTTCGGGACTTCCGCCATCTCGCGGCTTAGTTACAGGAATAGTAGGCGGAATTATTGTTGGTGCTGTTTCCGGTTCTCCTTTGCTTGTCAGTGGCCCAGCTGCTGGACTTGCCGTGATTGTCGCAGAAATAGTTCAACAATATGGCATTGAAATGGTTGGGCCAATTCTGCTGTTAGCGGGTTTAATCCAATTACTCGCAGGTATATTTAAACTTGGCCAGTTGTTTCGCGCCATGTCACCGGCTGTCATCTATGGAATGCTTGCAGGTATTGGGATATTAATCTTCGCTTCCCAATTTCATGTCATGCTAGACGATCAACCACGTATACACGGCATTGAGAATTTAATTTCTATTCCCAACAGCATTTACAAAGCTTTCTTCCCTATTGATGGTAGCGTTCATCACGTTGCAGCACTGATAGGTATAACAACTATTATCAGTCTTCTGCTGTGGGAAAAATTTAAACCGAATAGTTTGAAGTTGATACCTGGTGCCCTTGTTGGCGTTGTAATTGGCACCGTTATTGCTACAGTGTATCGATTACCGATTCAGTATGTTGATGTACCTGCAAATCTGGCAGAAGCAATTCAATTACCAACACCTGCCAGTTTGCCAAGCTTAATTCAGGCACCAGTTTTGATTGATGCGATCGTGATTGCATTCATTGCTAGTACAGAAAGTTTGCTTTCAGCTGTAGCAGTAGATAGACTGCATACCGGGACAAGAACCGATTTCGATCGCGAATTAACGGCGCAAGGAATTGGCAACATTATATGTGGGTTCTTGGGTGCTTTGCCGATGACAGGAGTGATAGCCCGCAGTTCTGTAAACGTAGAAGCTGGTGCCAAAACTAGATTATCGACCATGCTTCACGGTCTATGGCTGTTAATTTTAGTAATTGCAGCCCCAACCTTGCTCAAAATAATTCCCATCTCTAGTCTGGCAGCAATTCTAGTTGTTACTGGTTACAAATTAATCGAAGTAGAACATATTCGCCAGTTAAAGAAATATGGACGTTTTCCTCTGGTAATATTTTCTGCCACATTAATCGGGATTGTTGTTATTGACCTAATCACAGGTGTTTTAATTGGTATTCTGTTGACAGGAATGTTACTAATTCACAAAATGTCCGTACTTAATATCCAAATTATTAAGCACGAAGATAATCAGCGAATAGACATTCATTTACAAGGTGCGGCAACATTTGTGAGGCTACCAAAATTGGCGAACATTTTAGAACTTGTGCCTCCAGGAAGTGAATTGCATGTTTATATGCAAGACTTGGCTTATATAGATCACTCTTGCCTAGACTTACTATCAGTGTGGGCAAAACAACAGCAACAAATGGGAAGCACTTTAACTATGCAATGGGATCGTCTGATAGATCGTAATCGCAACCCATTTACTTTGTAGTAGTCAAGCTAGATTGAATTTTGCTCACGGTAGGGTGGCACGGCTATGCTACCCTACCCTACAAATTGTTTGTATTCTATGTAATCAGCCAGGGGTTAAGATAGGTTTTATATAGTGAATTTGGATTGAGTTACGCCTGAATTAACCAAAAATATATGACAATTTTCAATGCTCGTAATTTATCCTTAGAAGAAGTTCAGCGTCTGTTTGGTTTTCAAGAACAGTACAGTGACTCATTTTCTAACTACTTATCTTTAGAACCTCTCCTCGAAGTCGAACAACAAGAACTTCTGCAAATTAGAAATGATTTTCGACGTTACCTTACAGCTGGCAAAGTTTCTGAGGGTCAGGTAAAGTTTCTTGCAGTTGCGCCTTTACTAAGATTAGCTGGTTTTTACCGTTATCCGATTGAGATTGTTTTGGAGGAGAATATTGCTGATATTGAAGTTGAGGATGAAGATATCAGAATTAAAGGAAGATTTGATATTTTAGCTATTAGTAAAGCTCAACATACAAAACCTCAAACATATTTTTGGGTACTGTTAATTGAATCTAAAAATAGTCAAGTTGATATTTCAACAGGTTTGCCTCAGCTACTCACTTATGCTTATAAAAATTTAGATAATCAAAAATCAGTTTGGGGATTAACGACTAATGGTAGAAGTTATCAGTTTGTCTATATTGAACAAGGAAATCCGCCTATTTATTACCTGTTACCAGAATTAAATTTAATGGAAAGAGAGCGTTCAAGTCAGTTGCTACAAATTTTAAAAGCAATTTGTCAGCTTTAAAAGCAAGTATTAAAGCAACATACAAGCCAAGGCAAAAATTTATGAGTCAAGCCATACCCAAACTAGTAACCTTTGAAGATTTTGCAGCGTGGCGGCCTGAAGGCGGAAGATACGAATTACATGATGGCGCGATCGTTGAAATGCCTCAACCAACTGGTGAACATGAAGATGTTGTTGGTTTTATCGCTAGAAAACTAACAGTAGAATTTGACCGATTAAATTTACCTTATATAATCCCTAAAACTGCGCTGATAAAGCCTTCTAATTCGTTATCTGCCTATTCCCCAGATGTGTTGATATTAAATCGTCTTAATTTAGTGAATGAGCCGTTATGGAAAAAAGAATCAACTGTATCATATCCGGCATCAATTCCCTTGGTAGTTGAGGTAGTTAGTACTAATTGGGATGATGACTATTACACAAAACAAGGTAAGTATGAGGGTATTGGAATTCCTGAATATTGGATTGTAGATTATCTCGCTTTAGGCGCTAAAAAGTTTACTGGCAACCCTAAACAGTCTACTATGTCTATTTATCAATTAATCGATGGTGAATACCAAGTTACTCAATTTAGAGGTAAGGATCGCATCGTCTCACCTACTTTCCCAGAATTGAATTTAACCGCTGAACAGATTTTTCAAGCTGGAGGTTTCCCAAGTAGTTAAAGATATTGAGAGAGCTTTTTTACAACTTGTCTAATTACGAATTACGAATTACGAATTAGTATGAGACTACCTTGGGATGAATGGGAAGCAAGTAACTAAGAAATAGAAAAAGTAGCAAGCAAATTTATCTTTGCTAATTGCTATGACAGCCAAAAAGCTAGCATTGTACTACAAGCACAACAAGAAGACTTTTTTTATGCCCTATACCAGGTAACGGAAACGTAGAA
Organism: Nostoc sp. ChiQUE02; assembly: GCF_034531305.2. Lineage (NCBI taxonomy): Bacteria > Bacillati > Cyanobacteriota > Cyanophyceae > Nostocales > Nostocaceae > Nostoc > Nostoc sp. ChiQUE02. The sequence continues at coordinate 141,143 of NZ_JAVRBN020000008.1, read as the reverse complement.
ACCGCAATACTTCGTACGAAATGACTTGTTTGTGAATCTTCACAAATTCCTGTAAGCCTTATATGTTAAAGTTTACAAGTCTTGATGCGAGAGAAGACACGCACCCGCCCAACCAGCCAACCACACCCCCCGACCCATACCCCGAACCATGAAACAAGACATACCATGAAGCAAGACATACCGAGCAGGTAAATGTCCTTGCGGAGAGTTTTTTGTGAAGGTCAGGTCTGAGTAAAATAGCCAGTCTTTGTTAAAATTAATTCCTTTTCGCCATCCGACGCGATCACCAAACTTTTGGTAGTCTTTTCCAAAGCTTTCCCAAATTCGCTTTTGCACACTAAACCCAAAGTGCCCATCACTGTATTTTACCCACAGTTGGTCAATGGTGCGTAAGTCACTACAAGGAAGGTTATTAATTGATTCAGGATCAAGCCAGCCTTCTTGTTCTCTGCCGGTGGCTTGGAGCATAACAGCCAGAGTTTGTTGATCTGCTTCTTTCCAATTCCCAGCTTTAAGTAAATCGCGCAACCGTGTATAGTCTATGCCCTTCTCAGAGAGGAGATCCTTGGCAGTAGATTGCTGTTGTAGTCGCAGCTTATCGGCTTTTTCTTGTTCTCCTTGTCTTCGTAGTCTTTCTACTTCCTGTCTTTGTAGCCTATCTGCTTCTCCTTGTTCTTGTTGTCTTCGCAGTCTTTCTGCTTCCTGTCTTCGTAGCCTATCTGCTTCTCCTTGTTGTTCATGTAGCCGCAGCCTTTTTTGTTGCTGTTGTTGTAGCTTCCTGGTTTCCTCTTCTTGTTCCCGTAGTCGTAGCCTTTCTGCTTCCTGTTTTTGCTGTTCCTCTCTTTCCTTCTTTAGCTTCTCAGCAGCCGCCCGAATTCCTCTAGCTACATCTGTGAAAGCTTCATCTTGATTGTGCCAATGCCTTGACACTACAGGTTCAGCATTCTTAGGCAAAGCTTGAAGTTTTGCAAATGGTGCGCCACTCCAATCAACGCTTCGCAGAATAACCGGGATAACACAAGCCTCTCCAGCATGGTGACGTTCTATTGCCTTCTTAACTTCGACATCCCAGCAATATTTAGAAAAAAGAAAATCTGAACTGATGAGCAATAGAATGATGTCGGCGGTGTTTAGATTATCGTTAATTTGGTAATCCCACTCCTCTCCAGGTAGTATCTTACGATCGTGCCAGCTTGAAATAACGCCCTGCCATTCTAATATGCTCAGGTGTTTAGCTAGTTCATCCCGTAGAGCTTCGTCTTTGTGAGAGTAAGAAAAGAAAAGCTGTAACGATACCTCTGGCATTTTTGGTCTAAAGAGTAGGAGAAATCACGCTTTAAGCAAATTATAGTGTTTTTAGCTGATTTGCTTGAGAACTAACGCCCTAAGTGCGATCGCAATACACTTCACCAAAGCTATGATCAGCATGGATCTCAATAACTAAATCAACCACTGTTGCATCTTTTACCAACGGCTTGATGAATAATTCCGGGTGAAGCGATCGCCAAAAATAATTGACAAATTGCTCTATCTCTGCATTGCTCATTCCCGATTTACCCGCAGCAATCATCTGCTGTTCCGCCTGTTTGCGCCACTCTAAAGAACAGCGGTAATCGGTGGGATAGAGCAAAATTAAGCTGTCTAATCGCTCCCACAGTGGTAAATAATCGTAGAGGCGAAGATTCATATCGCGGGCAAATGCTTTATCTTCATCTGTGAGAATTGGCAGTGGTGCAGTATCAAATATATATGCGTTAATTGGCCGGACACCCACAAACCAACCTTCAAATAGTACAATATCTACACCTGTTACCATTTCTGGAGTAGTGCGATCGCCAGCACCTCCATAAGCAGATTTATCAAACCGGGGAACCATCACTGGACTTTGCAACTGGCGAACTTGATCTAGTACATTTAAACCTAAATCTATATCGTGGGTTCCTGGTGGGCCGCGCCAAATCAAGCGGGGATCTTGCTGTGTTAAAAGTAAGCGATCGCTGTAAGTTTTATATAAGTCATCCAAAGACAAACTCACAGTCCTGTATCCCAAGCGATCGAGAATCAAGCTGAGAACTTTAGACATTGTGGTTTTACCAGTCCCTTGTCCTCCTAAAATGCCTTGAATCAGAGGGCGTCCCAAATCCTGGCGGTGCGATGCTAGTTTGATCCCCAAAGGCAGCCACAAGTCCCAAAATACCTGTAACATTTCCTTGGGTTCTATTTGGAGGTTAGTTTGGCAAAATTGATTAAAAGCTGGGAAGACAGATTTTAGTAAATGCGATCGCCTTTCTATCACTTCATCGACATTTTCCGGCGCGATCCCAAAAGCTTTAGCCCTTAACTTATCTGCCAGCGCTGCTTCTCTTGCATGCTGCTGCCAAGTTTCCGCTACCGCATCCGTTGCCAAAATTTCACCCAGCCACAAATTCATAAATTCCCCATCTCACTACGATCCCAGCTTAAAGGCTTCGAGAAACAGGCTGTAGGTGAAACCAACTTTGAGGAGATTTAATGAGTCCACCAAGAGCGATCGCCTTTCCAAAAAGCTACGACTGTAAAATATCCTACTGGTAATTTCCGTCAACAGTACTAAAAAACCAGCGATCGTAATGTCCAATACACCCTGTTGTCCAGCTGTAGTGGAAACTGCGTTTCCCAGAAAAAAACCGAACAAAAAACTAATTATCAACACTGATAGTCGCCGCCAAGGATTTAAAAACCATTGCCCCAAGCGTCTAGCAATGGCATCGAACAAGTTATTGAGACGAGTGTTTTGCATGAGAAGGACTTCTGGGGAAAAGTCAATATAGGGACTTCCAACTAAAAAAATATCCTATCGCTGTGGAGGCAGGGGGGCAGGGAGCAGGGAGCAGGGGGAGAAAGAAAAATCTTATCTGAGTAAATTTGGATAATTTATTTTCTGGAACATATCTTGAACTGGGGACTGGGGAACTCGGGCCCCCTTTGGGGATAAGGAGTAATGGGGACTAGGCACTGGGGACTCTTGAAGATTTGGATCGGCACAGCACAAAACCAAATCTTAAAAGAATTTCCTCCCCAGTACCCAGTCCCAGAGCACCTATTCCTCCCCAACTTTTCTTAGCTGAAGGCGAGTACGTCTCGTAGAGAAGTTGAGGAATCCTGGGCGCGACCCCTTGAAATCTATCTATATTAAGGAGGAGAATATTGGTTTTAGCATCAGCTTGTTTGTTAATATTGTAGATATCTACTGGGCTTCCAGTGTTTATTCAAATTTGCCCATTTTATCATCTTCAGAGAAGTACAGTTTCTTAGAGGATGTTTGGAAAGCATAAATTTAGTTTGATCCCCACAAGCAAGCTTTTAAAAAGGGGGAAAATAACTCAAAGTCCCCCTTTTTAAAGGGAGCTAGTCTTTTATGTGGGTTTCCTGACTTGTATCCATATAGGGAAGCAAGCTACGCCTATCGTCTTTGAATAGGAGAAGGAACTGGCGTGGATTTAGGAGGATTGCTAGGCACTTTCTAAACATCTTCTTAAAAGGTGGCTTTTGATAGCAGAAGATAAAATATACCACTTAGATTTATCTGAGGTTTGGCAAAGGACGCCTTGTTGAGACCGCTAGCGGTTTCAGGAAACTTTTATTTTTTTATACAAATGAATGATCTAGTTTGGTATCAAATTTTCTTATTTTTATCCAAGCCTACGGTCAAAATCCGAATAAATAGGTGTCTGTACCCCTTGTTTGTCAAACATCAAAGAAATTATTTCATCCAAAATTTTTCTAATCAGAATGATATTTATAATACATTCGTGTCCTTAATTTCAAGAAAGTCTATATTAGGTTATTTTGTGTGATTGTCTTTTGGGATAATAGGCTACTATTTGGTCAAGCCTAAATGAAATATTTATTTCTAATAACTATCAATATGAAATCTTCAGTGTATCGTAACGTCGGTGTTACAGCTTCTTGCTTGGGACTGCTTATTGCTTTGGTAGGATGCTTTGGAGTTAGCGTATCCTTTGAGTCAACAAACCCAGATACATCTTCACAACTGCCAACAGAAACTACCCAGTGGAAGGCAACTTCGTCTACACCTGTTTTACCTGAAAAAGGTATTTCCGCTAGTTTATCTACTCCAGCAACTACCCCAACCAATCAAGTAGAACATAGCAGTAAAGAGAATACTTATCCTGTCTTGGCAAATCGTGATAAATCAGCAAGTATTGCCAAGGATCAAGGTACTTTGCGAATGAGCAATCAAACAAATCAGCCTGTACGGCTGGCTCTACTGGCACGACAGTCAGGAGTAAAAGGCTCTGGTACTAAACAAACTAACTATGATGTACCAGCACATTGGGATTTTGCTCCCCAAGAAGGTAGTGAGAAGGGACTGGTTCTATCCCTACCTCAGAATAATTTAAAGCTGGAGAAAGGAGATATTTTAGTTGCTTTTGCACAAGATGGCTCCCGCCGTTACTGGGGCCCCTATGTTGTCGGCGAAACTCAATTACCTAAGTGGAATTCCCAAAAGAGAGAATGGCAACTAGTGCTGAGTGCTGAGTAGTAAAAATGTTAAATTTTAAGTTTATAACTCAGTATTTAAGACTTGTTTTGTTGAAGAAGAACAAAATATAGATAACCAACGACTATTGATTAGTGATTGTTGACTATTGACTAAATGAGAATGAAATTGAGTGTTAATCGCACAGTCGATCAGTGGTTCAACAAAATAGAAAAGAATCCAGCCCTTGGTCTAACTGTGTCAATTTTGTGGTTGATAGTGATTGGCTGGGTAGCTTTTGGATGGAATTTGGGCAACATTGGCTTGATTGATGAGACAGAGCCGTTGTTTGCGGAAGCTTCTCGCCAGATGTTCGTCACAGGTGATTGGATTACCCCATTTTTCAATGGTGACACTCGTTTCGATAAACCTGCTTTAATTTACTGGTGTCAGGCGATCGCATATTACATTATTGGGGTGAATGAGTGGGCAGTACGCCTTCCTTCAGCGATCGCAGCCTTAGGTTTAGTTTGTTTGGCTTTTTACACCGTACACTGGTATTTGGGTAAACAAGACGAATTAGAACAAGTTTCACGTCCTACTCGCCGCTATTTAACATCTTTTACAGCAGCAGCGCTCATGGCACTCAACCCCGAAACTATTATTTGGGCGAGAACGGGTGTCTCTGATATGCTGCTCACCGGATGCATGGCATCAGCTTTGTTATGTTTCTTTCTAGGCTACGCAGGGAAGGAAGGGAGCAGGGAGCAGGGAGCAGAATTAATAATCAATGCCCAATCTCCAATCCACCATACCCTATTCCCTAATAAATGGTACTTAGCTTTTTATGTGCTGATTGCTGGTGCAATTTTGACTAAAGGACCAGTGGGAATTGTCTTGCCAGGGCTAATTGTTGCTGCCTTTTTGCTTTATGTGGGAAAGGTGCGAGAGGTGTTACGGGAAATGCACCTTTTCGTAGGTATACTGATAATTATAGGTTTGTCAGTGCCCTGGTATGCTCTAGTTATTTGGCGCAATGGCTGGAATTATATTAATGCCTTTTTTGGTTATCACAACCTAGAACGCTTTACAGAAGTAGTTAATGGCCACTCAGCACCCTGGTATTTTTACTTTTTAGTAGTGCTGCTGGGTTTTGCGCCATACTCCGTGTATTTACCAGCCTCTATAGTAAGACTAAAGTTTTGGCAGCGATCGCATTGGCGTTCTCAAAAACGTTTTCAGCAATTTGGTTTATTTGCCTGGTTCTGGTTTGCTAGTATCTTTGGCTTTTTCAGCATTGCTGTCACCAAACTCCCTAGCTACGTATTGCCTTTAATGCCAGCAGCGGCAATCCTAGTAGCCCTGTTGTGGAGTGACCTTTTCCCCAGCATAGAGACAAGGTCAGGTGGAGACAAGGAAAATCAAGAGGACATGGGGATACGCGGACAGAGTAATACTAGTTCATTGCGTCTCCCTCTCCCCGCCCCACTCATCTGGAGTGGTTGGGTAAATGTAGTGTTTTTATCATTTTTGGCAACAGCACTGTTTAACATAACCCATATATTAGGTACCGATCCAGCTATAAGTAACTTCCACGAACTAATTCAACAATCTGGTTTACCAGTAATAGCGGGTGTAATTTGGCTAATTTGTGCTGTTTTGGTTGGGGGTTTATTATTGAGTCGCCGCTGGAACTACATTATCAGTATTAATTTAATCGGGTTTGTGGCGTTTGTAATTTTTGTCTTAACGCCTGCTTCGTTCTTTATCGATCGAGAACGTCAATTACCCTTAAGAGAGTTGTCTGCGGTCATCCTAGAAGCGAAACAACCAAATGAAGAATTGATCATGCTTGGCTTCAAAAAGCCTAGTGTGGTATTTTACAGCCACATCCACGTAAATTATTTAAGATTTCCCCAAGAGGCTATAGAGCATATTCAAAACCAGGCTGCCAAAGGATTACAACCTCCCTCGCTGCTGCTGTTGGCTGAACAGAAAAAGTTTTTACAAATGGACTTACAGCCAGATGATTACAAGAGTTTATCGACCAAGGGTGCTTATAACTTGGTTCGAGTTCCTTTTAAGAAAAAGAAAAATGAAAAAATAGATATATCATAAATTGTCATTAGTCATTTGTCCTTTGTCCTTTGCGAATAACCAATGACTAATGACTAATGACGAATGACTAATTACCCAATTAACATTTGTCATTGTAACCGTTGACAGCTAAAGCTTGATTGATCTGGTTTAAGAGGTCTTCCATTGATATCGATCGCGGTAATATTTGGGTAGCGATCGCACCAACAACAGTTTCTATCGATTCCAAACCATTCTTCTTCTGCTTGTCAATTTCCTTATAAGCCACCCCAGGCTGGAACCTGGTTTCTAGGCGATTTAATCGCTGATTCAGTACCAAAATTGGTGGTAATTTTTCAGGTGAGTCTCCCAATGTTTTCAGTGCTTTGAGCACGTCTTTGTGGATAGCAGATTCTCCTAAACAAATTAGCAGTAAGTCAACGCTTTGGTGGCGAATTTGTTGTAACACTTCTGCCCAACAGGGACTCATCGCCGCTTTGAAACCTGCTGTTTGTAGGTACTGAATTAAAGCTTGGAACCACTCAGACCCCCTTTCAGCAGTTTCACTACTAATTGAGCAATTTTTTGCTGTCCGATAACCCTTAACTTGCTTGCGTCTTACTTGTGGTAAATCACGCAGCATTGTCAAATCCACTACCAAGATGTTAGGAGGACAGCAAATACCAGAAGCAATTTGCAGTACTGATAGTAAAGCATCTGTTTTCTCGGTGCGACTGCTGTTGTCTTTGGCAAATGGTGTTAAGTAAGGAAATACAGATAGCCCTGGTATCTTAGAAGCTATTAGGGTAGTTGCGACATCGCAAGTGACCAGTGGGATAGCCGCCAAACGTGGGTGCTGAATTAGTTGTTGCAGATAAATTTGGGCGGTGGTACTTTCGACATCTAGCAAAATGACATCAAACTGCCATACCCGCGCCAAAAGTTCTGCCTGATCTAAGTCATCTACTTCAATCACCCGGTGTTCTCGAAGTGAGGGGTGGGGATTGACCGATTCCAACTGGGGATTTACCAACCTGAGAATTCGCAGTGGGGTTTTAGTTGGAATAATTGCGCTGTTGTTTAACCCTTGCTGCGGAACTGTTTGTACAGTACATAATTTTTCTAAAACTGGTGCTAAGACCTGATGCTCTACTGGCAAACTTAAGAAACCATCGGCTCGGTTAGCAAATGCTTGCTCCTTTTCCGCTCCCGTTGCGGTCACAATTACCGATATATGACGGGTTGCGGTGTCAGATTTTAGTAAAGTTAGCACATCCCAGCCTGATAGCAGGGGTAGCAACGGATTCAAAAATATCGCGATTGGTTGCAAGCGCCGAGCTTTTTCGACTGCTTCTGTCCCCGATCGCGCAATTACTACCCGATATCCTAAACCTTTTAGTTGTTCGGTCAAGTCTTCAATATATCTGGCTACTGCCTCGACTACCAAGACCAACCGTTGCGAACTAGCGGGATGATGCTGTGTGGGCGTAACAAGTTGACGAGCGACTGCGGGGTTTTCCCGTGTCTGTTGATATCGTGTCTCCTCGTCTTCTCTAATTCCCATATCTGGTTCAGAAAAGCCTGTTTTCGGAGGACTGGGCGGTAGAAGTAGGGTAAACTGGCTACCTTTCCCTTCACGAGATAAGAAGCTGACATCTCCTCCGTGGAGACGAGCCAAGGCCCGAGTTAGTACCAGTCCCAAACCAGTCCCTTCAAATTGGCGAGTGAGGGGATTTTCCAGTTGTTGGAATTTTTGAAAAATTAAGTGTTGCTGGTGTTCAGGAATGCCAATACCTGTATCCCAAACTGTAAAGGCAATCCATCCTTCCCAACGACTCACCCGCAACCCAATTTCGCCAGATATTTCGGTGAATTTAAAGGCGTTGGAAAGTAGGTGGACAAGCATCTGGCGCAAGCGCAATTCATCTGCCACTATTTGGTCTAAGCCTAGTTCAATGGAGAGGCAGAATTGGGGAGCAGATGAACGGGCATTTTGTTGAGTTTGGGATGTGGCTTTGGTAGTTTGAGTATGGATGGCTTTAGCTTCCGATAGGGCGCGATCGCACACAGCACTAATTTTTACTGGCGTCAGCGTCAAATCCATTTGTCCCGTTTCCATGCGGGTCAAATCCAAAATGTCGTTCACCACACTCATCAGGTGGCGTCCACTTTGATGAATTAGTCCCGCATAACGGGCTTGACGCTCGTTGAGTTCTCCCAACTGCTGATCCACCAGCAAGCGTGATAATCCTAAAACGGCAGTGAGGGGAGTTTTGAGTTCATGACTAATACAAGCTAAAAATTCGTCCTTCAACCGATTTAGTTGAATTAAATCGGCATTCTTCGCTGCCAATTCTTTGCAAAGCTGTTGCTGCTCGGTGACATCAGTAGCTAAAACCAACCACAGGTCAGTACTGAATGCAACCTCCTCTTCAGCACTCATGACTTTAAACTCAGGACTATCTAATGGAATTTTGGCAAACTGCCAGATTCGCTCCTGACCATTTTGCACTTCGACAACGCAGGTACAAGTACCCACCTGACTATCCAAATAGCACCGACTGTATACAGCATCAGGTGATGCTTCTTGCTGAGTCAGTTTTTCTTCACCACCATGCTCATTCTCCCTACCATTGGGATGAACCTTGATTGCTTGTTGGGTGGCATATTCTGGTTTTTCGGAGCGGTTAGGGACAAGTATTGCTTCCACCTGTTGCCTAACTCCTTCTGGATCTTTCAAGGCTCCTAATTGCTGCCACCAAGCGGGATTTCGTGCGACCACCTCGCCAGTACCCGTTTGCAACATCAAAGGCCAAGGCAGTCTTTCCAGCAAGTGTACCAGTGGCTGGTGTCCCAATGAGTTGGGTTCGTTTGGCGTCCGCAGACTAGCATCATACTCATGGCGATGTTCACCAGAAGGCCTCTGGATACCTGAGCTTAATGAACCAGCCATGCGTTCCTTAGCCAACAATCGCAACAGGCGTGAACTATCCAGTAGCCCCAAATATTGACCATTAGAGTCAATCAGTGCCCAATCTAAGTTCTGGTGTTTTTCGGCTTGTGGATAACACAAGTGCAAGCTTAATTGCTCTACACGCTCAGAAGCTGATATTGTCTGTATTGGCTCAATTAAACCTTGACCCCAGATAGAGAGTGATTGGTGTAAATTTAGATTTTTATCGTCACTATTTGCTAATAATTTTTGGATTAAACGGGCAGAATACAGCAATCCGATGGGGCATTGCTGTTGATTCACTACTACCAAGCGATCGCACTGCTCTTGCTCAAAAATCTCCAACACCACTGCCAGAGAACTTGTTTGGGGGCAGCTAGGTACGGTTGCCTGAAAGTCATAAAGCGGGTAATCTAGCATTAACATAGGGCTTTGGGGGTCATTCTTCCTGTGGAACCCTCCGGCATTTCCATCTGCCAACTGTTGATGGTCTTTTCGCCTGAAGTCATATCCTCTAAGAAGACTCATATAAGCAACTCTGGTTATTTCAACGCCATTAAAACAACGGGATTTCCCCTCACGGACACTTGCTTGCGGACGAGTGCATTTTTCCAAGAGGCGACGTTTCTCATTTCTAGCAACTAGCCTCCCCAGTGTCTTACTGGTATTTAAACTCCTCATCGATAGCGACGGCTAAAACAATTATGGCCCCAAAGAATCGCTTTAGAACCTTGAGGAATTATAATGATTTAGAATGCGACAATCCTTTAAGTTCGTTTAAGTATCTTATCAAGGAGCAAAATAAAAAAATCTATCTATTTATATACATAGATATGCAAATAATAGATTAGCTACTGTGTCTTGTTATGCAGACAGATACCTCATCATCAAAAACCTACTAAGTTTTATTACTCAGTTGCTGCACTAGGTTGTTGAGTGGCTAGTACTATCTGCTAACACAGAGCGTTATTTTGGGGCTAAATCACCAGTTTACTGCACACCTAGTATTCCTTTAGAAGCGTTAGCCAAATTTATCAGCCCGCGTTTCTTGGTCAGGGCGATCGAGGAGATATATTCAAGAATAGATGTTATTACCGATACTGATTCTGCAACCTGATGTTAACAAATCTTTAGATAATCCAGTCGACTTAGCCAACCAAAAAGGTTGGAGCACGTGGGTATGGAAATTTATTCACGCAATTACCGCCCAATTTTGCTACCTACCTGTTGCTGCAACTACCTCTGGAAAAATTAACTACTTACTAAATTGGCCGCAACAAAATCAAAATAAGGCATACACTGGCAAGTACGTCTATGTATTTGCAAGTCAGATGCAAAAAAGCCAACAGCATTTTCAGGAGATGACTCCAGCAGAAAGGCAAAAATTATTAAGACAGCTTAAATCTGATTACAGTTTGATTCTTATAGAATATTTTACCACAGATAAAACACTCAAAGAGAAAATTGATAAATTTATCAATACTATATTTTATGCTAATATTCCTGTGCCCCAAATCATCGAAATTCACATGGAGGTAATTGAAGAATTTTCTAACCAGCTAAAATTAGAAGGAAGGAGCAATGAAACTTTACTTGATTACCGCCTAACATTGATAGATATTTTGGCTCACCTGTGCGAAGTCTATAGGAGTTCGATTTCTAAATAAATTTAATTTATCAATGTTCAACTTGGAACAAGATACTGCTGTTAATGACTCTCAATGCACGTTCGCATTTTGTATTTCTATAGATCGTGACTAGCTATTAAGTATATGAATAAAGCCAGAAAAACCTACGTTCTCAAACTTTATGTAGCAGGGAACACACCTAATTCAGTTCGGGCATTAAAAACACTCAAAAATATTTTAGAACAGGAGTTTGAAGGTGTTTATGCTTTAAAAGTGATCGATGTCCTGAAAAGCCCGCAACTGGCCGAAGAAGATAAAATATTGGCGACGCCGACATTATCTAAAATTTTACCTCCACCAGTTCGCAAAATTATTGGGGATCTTTCAGATCGAGAAAGAGTATTGATTGGATTAGATTTGCTCTATGAAGAACTGAGTGAAGAAGATTTTGAAGAGTAAAATTTTAATCATAAAAGAATTGAGTACAAATTTTAGTAATAAAAATACCTGGTTTAATACCCTTTTGTTATCAAGCAATGAGTGAAAACGAGCAAGTAGAACCAAAGCAAACACCGATAATTAAGGGTGTAGAAAAAATTCGCACGATGATCGAAGGGTTTGATGATATTAGTCATGGTGGTTTACCAATTGGTAGAACTACCTTGATCAGTGGCACCTCCGGCACAGGCAAAACTTTATTCTCTCTTCAGTTTCTCTATAACGGTATCACCTACTTTGATGAAGCAGGAGTATTTGTTACTTTTGAAGAATCACCCAGTGATATTATTAAAAATGCCCATGTTTTTGGTTGGAACTTGCCACGGCTAATCGAAGAAGGCAAGTTATTTATTCTTGATGCATCTCCCGATCCAGAAGGTCAAGATATCGTTGGAAATTTTGATCTTTCTGCACTCATTGAACGCTTGCAATATGCCATCCGCAAATACAAAGCTAAACGAGTTTCAATCGACTCAATAACAGCGGTATTTCAGCAGTATGAAGCGATGGGAGTAGTGCGGCGCGAGATTTTTCGCCTGGTAGCACGCCTCAAACTACTGAGTGTCACCACTGTAATTACCACTGAACGTAGTGAAGAATATGGGCCCGTTGCTTCTTTCGGAGTAGAAGAATTTGTTTCCGATAATGTAGTAATTGTTCGCAATGTTTTAGAAGGAGAACGCCGCCGCCGCACAATTGAAATTCTCAAGTTACGCGGCACAACTCACATGAAAGGCGAATATCCCTTCACCATTACTAATGAAGGAGTTAACATCTTCCCACTAGGAGCAATGCGCTTAACTCAACGGTCTTCTAATGTCAGAGTATCTTCTGGTGTTAAAACCTTAGATCAAATGTGCGGTGGTGGTTTCTTTAAAGATTCAATTATTTTGGCAACAGGAGCTACAGGTACTGGCAAAACCCTGTTAGTAAGTAAGTTTATTCAAGATGGCTGCCTCAATGGAGAACAGGCAATACTATTTGCTTATGAAGAATCACGCGCCCAACTATCTCGTAATGCTTCTTCTTGGGGAATTGATTTTGAAGAATTAGAACATCAAGGTTTACTCAAAATAATCTGTACCTATCCCGAATCAACTGGTTTAGAAGATCACTTACAAATTATTAAATCAGAAATTGCTGTCTTCAAACCAGCTCGCATCGCCATTGATTCCCTATCAGCACTAGCTAGAGGAGTAAGCAATAATGCATTTCGGCAGTTTGTAATTGGTGTAACAGGTTATGCTAAACAAGAAGAAATTACTGGTTTCTTTACTAACACAACTGACCAATTTCTGGGAGCGCATTCGATTACTGACTCTCACATTTCTACGATTACCGACACAATTCTAATGTTACAGTACGTAGAAATTCGTGGAGAAATGTCGCGGGCAATTAACGTATTTAAGATGCGCGGATCTTGGCATGATAAGGGCATTCGTGAGTATAATATCACTGCTGACGGGCCCGATATTAAAGATTCTTTCCGAAACTACGAACGGATTATCAGCGGTGCTCCTACTCGCGTTAGTATCGATGAAAAGGCGGAACTTTCTCGCATTGTTAGACGTTTTGAAGACAAACAGAGTTCCGAACCCTAAATTTAGTATCGTAGTATATTCTTTCCTAAATTTAGTATCGTGCTATATTCTGTGGTGAAGAAAGGTTTTCTGCCGCTAGATTGATTTTCGTGTGAGGGATGCGGTGAAAGGACAGCAATTATTTTATAGCTTCTTACCTGGTGTAACGGCAGCGGTCTTAACAACTCAGCCTTCTTGGGCTGGTACTGCAAAACTAACTGGGGTACAACTGGCGTCTTCTCCTAGTGTTTTGACTTCTACTTATGGTCAAAACTTGGTTGTAGACACCATGAATACGCAACTGCCTAATGCTGCATTTGTTAGTGTTCCAACCCTAGTACCTGCTTTTGGTTTTACTAAACTTAGTGTCAAGCCTTTAAGTAATAACAGTATTCCAGTATTCACGGCTGAAAATACTGTTGTGCCAATAAAACAAGTACTTAAGAAAGATGAAGGTAGATTTTTCAGTTTGACACCTACCTCTAATCCTTCCCAACAGCTTGATGTCAGCCGTTCTGCTCAGAATAACAAAAAACAGAGTAATTCAAGCGCCTATGGGCAGAAATTAAAGCGGATAGTAGTTCCCAACTACACTTCAAAATCCCCTTCTGTCCAAAAAGAAATTTTGTCCCTGTCTTCTGCACAGCAGCCAGTGGTTCAAAAGATAAATACTGTTACTCACTTGCAAACATTTTTACAAACTTCAGCTAAAGGTGGAGGAGCAGCAAAACTGTTGTCAGCGCAGAGGTGTCCACAGGAGTTGGGAAAAAGCAAAACTGACTCTTTGGTCGATTTGCTACTAACCTCAAACACCTGCTTACAACAAAATGCTGTTGGCCGCCTGGCTCAGAGTAATACCCCGATTCCGGCAGATTCGACGCCAACTCCCACTGCGCCGGAAACCGTAACTCCTGCACCAGAGGGTTCAGTGCAACCTTCCACTGTTCCAGGAACCGTAACTCCTGTACCAGGGGGTTCAGTGCAACCTCCCACTGTGCCGAGAACCGTAACTCCTGCACCATCAGGGCCGGTGCAAATTCCCGATAACCTGATTCCTAACTCAAATCCCCTGCAATTTCCCACCAAACCTGAGGAAGTGAGACTTCAGGGAAATCAGCCGATTACTTTGGCACAGGCTTTGGAGTTAGCACGGCGTAACAATCGGGATTTACAGGTGTCTCTATTGGAGCTAGAACGCAATCGAGCGGCTCTACGGGAGGCGCAAGCTGCTTTATTGCCCACTTTGGGAATTACCACGGATCTTACTCGTAGTCAGTCTTCTAGTAGTCAGCTGACGGACGAAATAAACGGGCGAAATGGCAGACTCTCTAACCAAGATCAACCCAGTACATCTTTTTCTGGTCAAGCACAACTTTCATATAACGTTTATACTTCTGGGAGAGTGCAAGCTAGCGTCAGAGCGGCTGAAGAACAGGTACGTTTTAATGAGTTGGCTGTAGAAACTCAGTCTGAGACAATCCGTTTGAATGTTGCCACTGACTACTACAATCTGCAACAAGCAGATGAACAAGTACGTATTGCCCAGTCGGCTGTGCAGAACTCTGAAGCTAGTTTGCGTGATGCAGAAGCTTTAGAGCGAGCTGGGGTTGGTACGCGGTTTGATGTGTTGCGATCGCAGGTGAATTTAGCAAATGCCCAACAAGATTTGACTAATGCTAGATCGCAGCAGGCAATTTCCCGTCGTCAATTAGCAACTCGGATAAGTTTGCCGCAGGGGATAAATATCAGTGCAGCCGACCCTGTACAATTAGCTGGTCTTTGGAACCCAACACTAGAACAAAGTATTGTGCTGGCTTTTCAAAATCGTCCAGAATTGCAACAGCAGTTGGCACAACGCAATATCAGCGAGCAACAGCGTAGGCAGGCCCTTGCCGAGCTAGGTCCTCAAGTTAGTTTGGTCGCCAGCTACGACCTGCTAGACCAGTTCGATGATAATGTCAGTGTTACTGATGGTTATTCATTTGGAGTTAGGGCAACCCTAAATTTGTTTGATGGAGGAGCAGCAAGAGCAAGAGCAGCTCAGTCAAGAGTTAATATTGCGATCGCAGAAACTCAATTTGCCGAACAGCGCAACCAAATTCGCTTTCAGGTAGAACAAGCCTATTCTACCCAGCAATCTAGTTTGGAGAATGTTCAAACCGCTAATACCGCTTTAGAACAAGCTAGGGAAGCTCTACGTTTAGCGCGTTTGCGATTCCAAGCTGGTGTAGGTACTCAAACTGATGTCATTAACTCTGAAAACGACCTCACAAGAGCTGAAGGTAATCGAGTCACAGCAATTTTGGATTACAACCGTGCTTTAGCTCAGTTACAACGGTCTGTTACCCTCAGAGCACTACGCTAGTACTGCTGACTTATCTCTCAATTAAAAATTCTAAAAGCCTCATTTTTCAATAATTACATTGAAGAATGAGGCTTTTTGGTAAAAAAAACGTATTTGTAACAGCAATTTTGTGAAATGATGTAGCATAACGGAGTGTTCGTAGTTTACCGCCGTAGGCATCGCTCGCCTTGTCAAAGACTCATGACTAAAGTAACATCTCAAGAAATTGCACAGTTTCGCTCTCAATTGGCAGATGATCCCAGCGATATGGAAGCGCTGGATTTGATTGAAGACTGTGATGGAGATTTAGAAGATGCAGCAATGACGCTAGCTATCCGAGCAGGACAACAACCAGAAAGAGCAAATGCCGAGTGGTTAGATGCTTTAGCTAGAAAATGGCGTGCGGTGATCTGCGAACAAGAATATCGTGACGATTTGCTGAATACTTCACTTCAAAAGATGATGGAACGTCTAAAAGCGATGCCGACGTTTCCTAAGATTTTGGCAACGCCAGTTTTGATATATGTCGTCAAGCAAGGCGTGAACAATTTTTGTGAGCCGCTAGATTCGCTCAAATGATCGCCCCATGTGCATTTAACTTGTGCGATGCCTGCGGCGGGCTACGCCTACGCAATTTGCAGTTGAGTTCAAGAAGAGGCAAGGGAGCAGGGGGATGTTCAGACGGGAATTGTACACTTCTCTACGAGAGGCTGCGCCAACAACAAAGCCCAGTGAACACCCAGACTGAATGAGAAGCACGTTTATTGAAGTGGGGGATTGCGCCTTTGCTCGACTTCGTTTCGCAGTATGGAAGAAGGAGCATTCCCCCTGCTTCTTGTTCAATATGAGACCTAACCCCCAACCCCTTCCCTACTAGCGTTGGGGAGTAAGACTCCTGACTTTTGAATCCTCACTCCTACCCAATGCAAGATTGATTCGACCAGGACTGATACGCTGTTAATTAAGGCAAAACTTCTATTAGACAAATTGTAAAATCAATGAATTACCTTGTTGCCGTATTACCAGACCGGATTCAAGCCGAAGCTGCTTACTTAGCTTTAGAAAAAGAAGGCATAAACAGTACTATCCTGGGGAGAGGGTATAAAACGGCTGACGAGTTTGGCTTAATTGACCCCAAAGAACAAGCTAAAAAGCAAGCAAAACTGATGGCAACCTGGCTGATACCATTTGGCTTTTTTGCAGGTTTTACATTCAGCCTGATCACTGGTTTAGATACTTTTGCCTGGGCAGGTGAAGTTGGTAATCATATCGTTGGTGGACTGCTGGGTGCTGCTAGTGGTGCTATGGGTGGTGTATTTGTCGGTGGCGGAGTCGGTTTACTCGTAGGTAGCGGTGATGCTTTACCTTATCGCAACCGCTTAGATGCGGGTAAATACTTAGTTGCTGTTCAAGGTTCTGAAACTCTCACTCGGCAAGCAACGCGAATATTACGTCAGTTTGATCCAGAAAATATCCAAGGTTATGCTGACACAAATACTGTGTATTGAATGAATCGTAGTTTACACATTACGACACGACACAGCGACTTGAGTTACTTCCCTGTTCTTTGGAGGTGGCGCAAGCCGCTGCGATCAAAAACAAATCCCAAGTAGACCAGCAGGGATTTGCTTTTGAAGCAGTAGAAGCACTCCTCGATTTTGCCTTTACTCAGCAAAAACTCAAAAGAATTATCGCTCATTCTCCAGACGATCGTGTTGCCTCGATTCGCATTTTGGAAAAACTGGGAATGCAACAAATTGCTAGGAATGAAAATCTGCTGAAATGGGAATTAAAGTTAGAATCAAGATAGTTATAGCAGATTAATTCTCAATTCATAACTCATAATTTTTAAGAATGTTGCCACGAGAAGAACTTTTAAAAGGTGTTGAAAATCGAGATAGTCTAGCTCGTGTAATTGACCAAGCGGAGCAAGCCATCAAAACTTGGGAAGTGGTTTTGACTGATTTTCTGTCTCCCCCAGAATTGGCGGAAATTCAACGGGTATTTAACCGATTAACAGAAGTGCAATTGGTTGCGTGGGGTGGATATCCACAAGCTGAACGCCAAAGAATAGCGATCGCTCGTTCGGAACTTCCCTTAGATCAATCTCAAGTCAGCCTTGTGGCCGTGGAAATTGCTGGTAATTTCCTGTTTGATACCGCCTCTCACCGCGACTTTTTAGGTGCAATGTTGGGAACGGGAATTGTTCGTGAAAAGACGGGAGACATTATAGTTTTGGGAGAGCGAGGGGCCCAGGCGATTGCCGCCCCAGAGTTAGTGGAATTTTTGGAAATGAGTCTTAAACAGGTGCGATCGGTTCCTGTGAAAACTCAGCGAATTGAGGTAACTGAATTAAGGGTTCGGGAACCAAAGAAAAAAGAATTAACTACTGTGGAGGCTTCTTTGCGGTTAGATGCGATCGCATCTGCTGGTTTTGGTATGTCCCGCAGCAAAATGGTTGATTTCATTGATGCTGGCGATGTCCGCGTCAATTGGAAGGAAGTTACCCAAGCTAGTTCTCAAGTGAAATCAGGTGACTTAATCGCTATTCGCTCTAAAGGACGTTTAGAAGTTGGGGAAATCGCTGTTACCAAAAAAGACCGTTACCGAGTTCAATTAACAAGATATATGTAATAAGTGAGGAGTTAATAATCAAAAGTTAGGAGTTTAAAATTAACTACTTTTTTAACTCCAAATTCCTAACTCTTGTACAGACGCGATTAATCACGTCTCTCCTAACTCCTAACTATATACTTAGGCTTTAAAGTGTTTTGCTAATATACTCAGCAAAAGTTTGCGCGGTACGAGCCGAGATAATTTGCTTCTAATTTGAGTGCTACTATCAGAACTAATAACAGTTGGATACCCTTTTTCCAAAGCCTCCAAAGATTCCCAAACCACTTTTTCACAAGAATACACTTTATCTGTGCTGCTTGCCAGCGCTGGAGGAAAATTAGCTTCTGCAAAAAAGTTTGTTTCTATTGGCCCTGGACAAGTGACTAAAATACGGACACCATACTGATGATTTTCTGCCCATAGCGCTTCACTAAAGCTGAGAATAAAAGCTTTACTGGCAGCATAAACAGAAAGGTATGGTATTGGTTGAAATGCGGTAATAGAGGATACATTAATAATACTTCCAGAACGACGTTGCCGCATCAATGGGAGAAATTTATGGGTTAAATCTACCAATGCCAAAATGTTTAATTGTACAATTTTGACTTGTCTTTCTCCATCCCCTTCAGCAAAGTCCCCATAGTAACCAAAACCAGCATTGTTGATTAATAAGTCAATGGTTAATCCCTTTTCTTTAGTCGCATCAAATACAGCAGCTGCTGCATTAGGTTCTGTGAGGTCTTTGACTATAACGTCTACTTGAACTTTGTGTTGTTGTTGTAGTTGTTTAGCTAATTGGCTTAGTTTCTCTTCGGAACGAGCAACGAGTACAAGATTTGTCTTGCGTGCAGCTAGTTCTTGGGCAAAAGCTTTACCAATACCACTAGAGGCACCAGTAATTAAAGCAGTTGACATTCTACATATTCAGATAGTTTTTAAGCACTTATAAATTTTAACTATGCTGACTATAAGTTTTAACTACCCAAAGTGATATATCCAAAAGGGTAAAAGCAACCCTTAGTGACTTTTGGAAACTATATTAATTCTCCAAATATACCGATATGGGAGATTCTTAAATCTTCTTCATCTGTATATTGAATAGACGAGTCGATTTTTTCTGGTAATTCTGCGTCCTGGCGCGACCACTCAAATACAAATTTAGAGTCTAAATGCTTAAGGCTAGAAAATATCTGCTTCCATTGGCTTCGTCGAATTCGATTTCCCCACCTTGATTGTAATTCTCTCGAGTAGGCTTCCTGTTGATAAATCAAGAACTCAAATGGTCTTTCTTTTGTATCTCTGTGATCTAGTAAATCAATGAGATGAAACATAAAGCCATCGTCTGACAGGCTACTTACAATATTTTCTAAAAGTGGCACAACACCATCAATTGGGACATGTTCTAACACAGATTTAGAGAATATAAAATCTATTTTTTCTTGAATCGGCACTTTTTCAGATAAATTAATTGGAGCAATGTATTCTATGCCCAAGTCTTCTAAGACTTCTACAGATATTTTTTTTAATGAAAGCAGTTTTTTTAAACGTAAGCGGATAATATCCCGATCTTCAAATGTAGATAGACTATCTAAGATACTCCAATCTACAGAATTACACACGGCTTTGAAAATATTGTCCGGTTGTAATAACGGGCAAATATCTGTTGCATAAACCTTTTTTGCTCCAAGAAGGTAAAATACTAACGAATGAGTAAGTAACCATCCACTTCCAATTTCAAGACAAACTTTATCACGTAATACATATTTTTCTTTACCAGACTGAAGCAGATAGATAGCAATTTCATTAGCACAAATATCAAGCCTTTTGCCTGTAAGAGCTAACCTACTGGAATGCGTTCTATTATATAAACCTTGATACAGATCGGACGATCTAACCATCGATTTGATTCGTTCATCAAGGAGATTTCTGACTATATTTTTCATTTGGCACACCTCTATTACTGAATTTAGTGTGAATAAAACACAACCTTATTAACTGTACCAGTAAGATAAATTTCTGTATGACATATAGGTATTTTTTATCAGACTCTTGCACAAATGCAAAATTTGCCTGCGGTATCTTGCTACATCCCTTAACCCCTTTTCCGAATTTTGGGTGAGGGATTAAGTATGAGGGCTTTTGATTTATGTAAGAACTTTATTAAGTTCGCTGTCACAAATAATGATTTTTCTCATAGCGATTCAAATTCATTTTGAATTGCCAATTACCATTTTTCAGACCAATAAATAATTTCTGAGGCTGAACTATTAATAGCGACGCCGTAGCTATCTCCATGATTCCACTTGAAGCCAGGTCTACCTTTGTCCTCTGTATTTAATACCAATATTTCATAATTAGCTGGAAAAGATTCTGTAGGAGAGTCACTGGTGTAGAAGAAAGTTGTCGGCACACCATTAGGCTGGTTTATATGGTCGTTTGTGTTACCACCCCTATATTTGTGCTTTGCACTATTTCTGTATTGTGAAAGTAATTTTTCTATCTTGTTTGGTGGCTGTTTCAGCCTAATTTGAAAAAAACTGCTTCCTTGCAAAAATTCGGGAGAGTAAGCAATGCGAACGCCTTTGGCATCAATGGGAATCTCATTAGGAAAATGTTTTACTTGATCATTATCAGACCATAGTTGATTACGAATTTCTTTGTAGCGCGATGTATCAGTTATTATTTTAGGCTCGTTAGTACTGCTAAAAGCTGTTCTCAGAAAAAAGCTTCCCCCGACAATACTAAGACTAGCAAGGGCTAATAGGAATTGCGATCGCTTCATCAAGTTGGGTGCGTCTAACTTTCATAGTTATATACTCAACTAATAAACTAAATTCGTACTATTGCGGATATCTTATCAGAGATATTAACAGAAACTTTGTGTATCCAGAGGAAATTTGGGATATTTGTAAAATTACTGTGAAGGTGGTCAGCGATTACCTAGTCAAAAACCGTAGGTTATCTTCATTGAGGTCAGTACTACCGTTGTAGCTAACAAAATCAATTCCATAACCATGCATTTTTTTCAATTCTTCCTGATGCAGCAACAACTAAGGCGGATATATAAATAGTAGATGCACCTTAATTAAATCATAGCCCTCAGCTTTTAGTTGGGGGCTTTTTTTATTACTGATATTTTTAATCGGTGAATAAAAAAATTGTATACAAGTTAAATCTTCCCGGATATGGCAATCAATAAAGCGGATTAATAAATGGTAGATGCACCCTAATAAATTACAGCCCTCAGCCTAAAGCTAAGGGCTTTTATTATTTAAATATAGATGGCAGCAAACTGGGAGCTAACCACACTGCATAACCAAGAAAACCAAATAGCAAGCTAATCAGAGCAGTAATGCCATAGCTGATGCAAATTAATAAACCGTCCGATTCGATGGTGGCAACAGTCAAAAGTAAAATACCTACAGTGGGGATGGGATTTGTAAACGGAATTGGTAATATTAGTAATACTGTTAATAAAGAGATACAAAACCCATTAATTCGCCAAATCAAAGGATTATGGGCTATTTTTGGCAATCGGGGACGGGCAATTTTCTGTAAAATTTTGGTAAGACGTCCCAAATTTTGCAAAAGCAACTGAGCGAAGGGACGAGGAAATTTGTAGTTAGCGATTCTTTTCGGTAGCCAAGGCGATCGCCTCCCTAAAAGCATTTGCGCTGACAACAGTAAACAAGCACCACCAAAAGGGCCAGTTAATCCCGGTGGCATAGGAAATAAAAAAGGCAAAACTAATAATGTAATTACCAGGCTGAACCCTCGTTCTGAGGTTTCTGCCAGAATATCGCCTAGAGTCAGTGGTTGTTCCGCTAGGCGTTGCAATAGGGACTTTATATCTTGAGAAAATCTCAGATGCATTTGGCGTGAGTTAATGCGAGTTCCCACATTTGTAGTCAAGGAAGATAGGGAAGATGAGGGAGAATAACTCTTAACTCTTGTACAGACGCGATTAATCGCGTCTCTCCAAATTCCTAACTCCTAACTCCTGATTTCTGGGGTACTAAAACAGCTATTGCTTTAGGTATAACCCGAAAATGAGCAGGTGTGTAAGTAGTGATTTCACCATCAGTATTGATAGGGCGTGGCTTGCGAGTATACACCTTTATTTCTTGACCTTGAAGAGAACGTACACTCTGCCAATGTATATGTCGCCCTTGTCGCATTGCGGGTAGTAATAATATAATCTGCCACCAGTGTTCAATCTCCAAGCTATAAAGGTCAAGCCTTTGATCATCTATTGTGGCATCGTCAGCCACTGCCATACCGCCACCATAATAGCGGCCGTTACCCACAGCAATTTGCACTGTTTTTACGCGAACCGATTCACCGTTGATCGCAATCTCCGCAGTAAAAGGTCTAGCCTCCCAAATTACTTGCAATGCAGTGGCAGCATAAGCAAATATTCCCCAACGGCGCTTGACTTCTTTGGTAAGTCGTTGGGTAATTTTTACACTCAATCCCAGACTGGCAACGTTAAAAAAGTGCTTGCCATTTACCCATCCCAAATCGATGCGGTGTAAATTTCCATGTGCAATAATTTTGCAAGCTTCGCTGAGGGAATTCGGGATTCCCAAAGTTCTCGCTAGATCGTTGGCAGTTCCCAGAGGCAAGATTCCCAAGGGCAACTGAGTATCAACTAAAGCATCTATTGCGGCATTGAGAGTGCCATCTCCTCCGCCAATGATTACTAAGTCAACTTGATGCTGATGGCGAAGTATAACTTCAGCAAGATGTTTGGGGTCTTCTGTAGACTCCTCAATTAAATCAAAGTCGAATGTCTTCAGATATTGAATCGCTTCCGACAGACCCTTTTGCCCTTGGCGGGCATGACGATTTACTAACAGCAGTGCGCGGGAACTCATGGGTAGTACCTTTGGTAGTTGATATGTCCAATTATCCGCATCTATGTACTCTGTTTGAAGTTGACTATAAAAAAGTGTTTAGGCTGTTATGAAAGTTATCAACAATTCTTTTTGTTAACATTTATTATATTGTAAATACTAATTTTTAATTTTTCTTTTATCTAGGTTGGCTCTATTAATCTTCACTATTTTGATACCCAGTAAATATAATCATTACTTAAGAACTGACTGAAATTTAGGTATGTTTTTTATCAAACAGGGGAATATTTAAATAATATTATGCCCAAAAAAAGGAATATTTTTAATCAGTATAGATACATGTTTCGAGATTAAATTTGTATCTATACTATTAATAATTACAATTATTTAATTTTTTGCTGAAAAAACGATTATATCTGTCAACTCCTGCTGTGACAGATTGAAATCAGAAACTCCTGACCGAAAAGGACAAGGGTAAAAAAGAACTCATACCCCTTGTCCATACGGTTTCAAGAAAAGTGAATTTGTTTATGGAGAAAAAAAATTGTTCCCTTGATTGCTTGCAACGAGGTATTCTACATCCACAGTCTAAGGCTCCCATTTTGCTATAAAGTCTTCCCTTTGTCCCCGTTCCCCTTATGCCCTTGTCTCTTTCTTGACTCAGCGAAGTAGCCAAGAGCGGTTCATCCGAGATAATGGATACTCAGGGCAACCGACCCTCAGTCCGAAGCCTCTTAGCGATGCGTTTAATCTCAGTTTCGCCTTGATGTAAAGCATCGGGGCTGGTGTGAACTGAGTAGTAGCCTAACACCAAATTGTGTGGGTGCTAAATGGCGGAACCAAGCACAAACGTAGTATCACCTTGGGCATGGAAATCAATGGCAGCATCTGATTCCTCAAAAACCACAAGCTCGCCAGATGCCAACGTATTATCATCAGTATGCAGTATTCCAGCCTGTACGGCGACCCAGCACACGGTGTGACCTACATCTGGTTCAAAGTGCCAGTGTTCGCTATCCTTCAATTGCACGGCGAGGTAGTTTATGGATGGCGGTGCAGCAATAGGGCTTTTTGCAGTCCCGTACCGACCCAACACCACACGCACCGCTCCTTCTGACTCTACCTCATGCGGAGGCAAATAGACGCTTTGTGCAGGAGCAAGCTCTTGCTCAGGCGGTAACGCAATCCAAAGCTGAAAGCCCTGTATGAGTGAGCCTGAGCTACTCCCCCCCTTATGCCAGACGCCACCGCCAGCACGCATCCACTCAACACCTCCCTGCAGAAGAATACCTTGCTTGCCCGTGCTGTCTTCATAAGATGCTTCACCCGACAACATAAAGGTAATTGTCGCAATGCCTGAGTGGGGATGCCATCCAAAGCTAGATGCACTTAGTGGTTGCGCCTCAAAATAATCGAGGAACACGAACGGTTTGATTAGCTCTCCAATGTCAGATGGACTAACCAAGCGAGTGATCGGCCCGTTTCGCTGCCCCCAAGTACGATGAATGATACGGCGCGTGGAGTCGTTTAAGGAGGTGCTGTCTACTGTCTTCAAATGCAAAGGTGTGATGCTTGATTTTTCCATAACCATTACGCTGCCTTTTAAGATATTTCCGCTGCCTGTTTTTCGCGTCTATCAAAGCTGAAGCTTATAGAGTTCTCTAGATTTTGGTTATTGCAAGTTATCTAGTGACTAGAGGTAATAAGGTATATTATAGTAACTGCAAAAAAGACCGCAAGAAGGCACAATTATGTCAGAAGGTTACAACGATGTTCCTCTGTCTAAAAATATCAACCATACAGAATAATGCTGCGCCCCCGTACGCGAAGTTTTGAGCCTTGTAGGTGATAAATGGAGTGTATTGATTGTTGTCATACTCAGTGATGGACCACTACGCTTCAATGAGTTACGCCGACGGATTGATGGCATTTCTCAGCGGATGCTTACCCGCACATTACGGGAGCTTGAACGTAATGGGCTAATGACGCGGACAGTTGAGCCAACTGTACCGCCGAGCGTTTATTATGAGCTAACAACGCTGGGACAAACATTGCTAGAACCAGTTAAGGCGCTTGCTGTATGGGCGCAGACGAACTATCCCCAAATCTCTCTGGCGCAGCAGAAATTTGATCAAAATAACGCTCTTCTATCACTCCAAGTAGAGGAAAATAAGAAATCCTTGGATTCACTGGCATCTGGAATACCCCCTCGCAGATAATCCATTGTTTCAGTCATCAAGCCCTGCTGTAGCCAGTGGGGATTGATCAGATGTGGGCTAAAGGGTGCGATCGCAATTCTTGGGGGTTAGTCATACATCCACTTTTGCTAAATCCACATCCGCAAGCCAGATAATTCTACTTTGAGCTGATGGTCTTTCTTCTAATGTCGGAGAAGACCACTCTACTGCATAAAGCCAATTGTTTTTCAGGCAAAAAATGCCTTGAATAATACGATATGTTGACCTTTCACCAAAATCAACTTCCACCACATCCCCCAATTTAAAAACTGAAGTTGAAACCTGAGCTTTTTTTAGCAAACTTGTTCCAGAAAATTCTCGTCGAGGCAAGTAGAGTGTTTCACCTTGGCAAACAATCGCATAAATCCACTCTTGCTTCTCCCAGTAAACACCGCAGCAGTAGCCTGACAAATTAGAGCTTGGTAAAAAGACTTTTTCGAGGATTTGAATTGCTAGTGGAGGCATGGCTTGACCCCACGGAGCAGAATTATGCCAACATGCTTCTAAAACAGCAATTTCGTTACTCATCATGCAAGCAACCCTTTTCTATAGATAAACTTGCTTGCACCAGTGTGATCCGGAATATAATCTCAATCTTTACTCACAGTGTATTCAAGTGAGCCACGCTCCCCACTGCGTTTTGGTGAGCAGCAGTACTATGCCCTTAAGGCCTTCGACACATCAGAACAGGCATTGGTCATGTACTGTGTAATCGTAGTGGTACTTAGTAGCTTACTGTGTCTGGACTGTTGTTCATTAACTATCAGCTTGTCCCTGACAATTCTCGACAGGGTACATCTGAGAGTGGAGCGGTGTACAGGGGCGTATTCAGCCCTTGGCGGAGCGAAAACTAGTGTGTGAGGCTTCGCAACAAGTGTGAGGATATGAGTGTGGCAAAGACTTCAGGTTCTAGGTTTTCATTCTTGACAACGAGTAGATCGTAGAGAGTCCAATTAATCGTACCAATAATGCTGTTGATAGCAATTTGAACATTGAGCGCAGGTGAATTGAGAAATATCCCTTGAGCAATACCATCCTCAATAATGCTCAATAAAATATTGCGATAGTTTTGTCGCGCTGACAGAAGTTGTTCGGTTGCTGCCATGTCACCATAACCGACTTGCATGAAGAATAGCTTGATTAGTCCTTGATGCTGATGGAAATAGCGCAAAGTGAGCAAAACAACCATGTGGATTGCCTCTTTTGGATGAGAACAGGCTTTCTGAGCTTGAGCAATTTGAAGATGTAACTTGTTTAAATGCCTGACGATGATGGCGGTAAGCAATTCTTGTTTGCTCCTGAAATGCCGATAAAACAATCCCACCGATACACCTGCGGTATCAGCAATGAGTTGAGGTTGAGCTTGCTCGTAGCCCTGACAGAGCAATGTCTCGCCTGCATCCAACAAAGCCGTGTATCGCGCAAGGACATCATATCGAGGTTGTGTAGGTTTCGTCGTTTTTCCCATAGACCGAAGGTTGTGGTAATCTAAAGCGAGTGAATATTATTCATTTATCCGCCATCATCGCATCATGGATAGATTTTATGCCTGGGCAAATATTTATTAACACAATTGATCAGCCGTGGATTGACTTGACTCAATTTCCCGGTGCTCAATTTTTACCATTAGCTGAACCTGTTCCACAGGGGTCTATTCATCGTTTGAAAATGAGTGCTGGCACTACAATTCCAATTCACATCCATTGGTGTGATGAGTATGTTTACATACTTGCTGGGGTGGTGGAAACTGGGGGGATAACATCCTCTGCGGGAACATTTTGGTTTACCCCAGCCAATACTCGCCAAGGGCCGCACAAAGCCATAACAGACGTTGAACTTCTAACAATTCGCCTGGGAGCAATGGGAGCATTTGAATTCGATTCCGGTTTGTAAGGGTGCAAGTTTTTCTATTGTTTTTCTATTAATGCAATATTAAATCGAACAACTGTTTCCATTCGACAGTGACTAGTAACACTTATGGTTTGAATGAAGTAAGAGATACCAATTTGGCCGCGGCTGTAACTGAAATTGTCCAACAAATAATGACAGAAAAATTAGCTTAAAACAATTCTTTCATAAATAAAAACTATGAGCTTTAAACTTCAAGCTTTGCAACTTCCTACTCTCAAGAAACAGTCTGAAGGGTTGATTGTAACTGCTTGGCAAAAATTTCTTTTAGATCATAACTTCCCCATTGCTGCCGTTGATGGAGATTTTGGTAATATTACAGATAGAGCAACTCGTGAATATCAGGCTAGTAATGCTTTAACGGTAACGGGAATTGTAGATAATGCTACTTATAAAAAAGCCCTAGAGCAAGGTTTTGCCATTTATTTTGCCATTTATACTGATAGTGGAGAAAAGTTATTAGCTTATCTTAACTTTGGCGAGAATGAGGTCAAAGACTTACAAAAAAGTTTAACAGCGATCGCTCCTTTGAATCCTCCGTTAGCAGTTGATGGGGACTTTGGCCCCAACAGTACCAAGGGACTAAGTGAAACTTATAAGAAAAGAGACATCAATTTTCGAGCTGAGTTAGCTAAACAGCTTTCTAATACAACAAAAACCAAGCTTGGCATTGATTTGGAGTTGGCTCTAGACAACATAACTGAATACGCCAAAAGATTAAGACAACGACTTAGTGGAAAAGCCTGGATTAATTTTTTCCCAGAGAGCGACTTAATTGATGATTTGGCTTCTCCCTTCCGTCAAAAAGTACAAGCTTTTGAGCAAGCCTTAAAAAATGCTGGAGCTAATATCAATATTGCTTCAGTATTTCGTCCATCGGAACGCGCTTATTTAATGCACTATGCCTTCCGTATTAGTAATAATGAAATTGCTGCCAAAGATGTTCCACCTATGCCCAATGTAGATATTAATTGGCTACATTACACAGGAGCTGCCTCTGTCCAAGCTGCGAAAGAAATGGTGTCTGCTTATAATATTGCTTTTCGACCTGTTCTTACCTCTCGTCATACTCAAAGATTAGCAATTGATTGGGAAATTACTTGGTCAGGAAGCTTAAATATCAAAAACGCTAGTGGAACTACAGTTAGTATTGGTGAGCCACGAACGAGTTATGAAAATTCTATTTTATGGCAGGTAGGCCGTTCTTACGGTGTGATTAAATTATCTAGCGATCGCCCCCATTGGTCTAATGATGGACATTAATGGATAGGAGGAACTGCATATATGAAGAAGGGGGAGGTGTAACGAAGGGTGCGATCGCAATTCTGGAGGCTTAATTTTTCTATAAAAAATTATACTCAGTGAATCTAAAATCGACTTTGCCACCATAACCAATATCTTGTATTCTATTTTCTGAGCCTGACGATTTATGAGTAAAAAATATCATCACTAAAATCCGCTAATTTTAACACAAGGTTCGCAATGAGAACAAAAAAATCCTTCGGCATACTTTTTGGAGTGGCACTATTACTTGGTTCCTTACCCTTTCTAGCAGTTGCACAGACTACGCCTTCTACAGTTCCTTCGCCAATTAATGGCAGCACGACCCAACCTAAAACAGTAGTTGCCCGCATTTGGCATGGTAAAACGCTTACTTCTAAAGCCGACGAATATTATCAATATCTAACCGCTGCTGGAATTAAGAAGATTCAGTCGATTCCTGGGAATTTAGGGGCGCAAGTACTGCGTCGCACTGATGGCAAGATTACAGAATTTACCGTAATCTCTTATTGGAAGTCACGCGATGCTATTCGTGCCTTTGCTGGCAATGACATTGAAAAAGTACACCCTCTACCCAAAGACAACCAGTATTTGATTGAACCAGAAACTAAGGTCAAACATTTTGATGTCTTATTAGATGAACGTAAATAATCTTCGAGCAAGCAGATGATTTTGCTGGAATGATTACAGTGTTTGGTTTCCTTGGTGCTTCTGTCCTGAGGAAACTCTAGGATTTACTATGTTTTTCCCTCTAGAGTATTTTTAGAGATTTTTGCTTGACATTTAAAATATTTGTGTTAATATTGACATCATAGTTTTTTATATTCACCAATTACAGCAAGCAACCAAACTAGCCACTATCTCAACTAGTTCTTCTGGAGCAACTGGTTTAGATACATGAGTGTCAAAGCCAGCTTCCAAGGCACGGATACGAGCCTCACTATCAGCAAAGGCTGTTAAAGCAATAGCCGGCACTCTTCCACCATTCTTTGGATTGAGCGCACGGATTTTGGAGATGAATGTGTAGCCATCCTCCCCAGGCAACCCGATATCACTAATTAAAACATCGGGTTGCAATTCGGATAATATTTCGTGTGCCGCCGCGGCTGATATCACTGCCATAACTTTTGCTCCATCCATTTCCAAGACAGTAGTGATGAAAAAGCGAGTGTCATCATCATCCTCTACTACCAGGATATCCAAATCAGCAAGGGTTCCAGAAGGTTGCATAATAAATGACATTTTATCCTTACTTGCTGTGATTTTTGCTTCTTTTAGAGCAGATTCGGGTTCACAAAAGTAAATTAATATACTCTGAGTGTTGATGAAATACTGAAGTAGGCTCTTTTAACAAGAAATGATTCAACACCATAATTCCAAAAATATAGTTTGGTGACCACTACCGCTGGATCTATTTTCCTACTACAAGACCACTTCGCGCAAATGGAATTCAAGCATGATTAGAAAGTCCCTAATCATCTCGATTATTTATCCACTAGGCTAATATCATCAGGGTTTTTGGTGTTTAAAGGGAGTGTGGATGATTTGAGCGATCGCTGATATACAGCAGTTTTCTTTTGCATGAAGTGCAAACAGGCATGAGGGAGGAGGTAGAAACTCTTTCTGTCTGATTTTCAGTTCGGCATTTTGTACGTCACTTAAAAAGCAAACTGATATAAGTAATTTTGGCAGACGAGGAAAATCCACCAGTTAATTGTGAAGCCGCTAATTGGCTATTGTTGACCACTTTGGACGCGATCAACATAGCAGATACCTTTACCGCCGACTGCGAAAACCCTGTCTTCCATTAACTTGGTCAAAGAGTACATCGTATTTATCAAAAAATGCGATTCCAGGATTTACAAATATAGCTAGTTCTGCCTGTGGAGAGATGCTCAAATTCCAGCGATTAAATCCGTCGCGGGTTCCTGGTTTCAGGCTGTAATCAAAAATGCCATTCATTGCTACCTTCAGAGCATTTGCTGAATTTAATACTCCTGGTTTGAGTTTACCTGCTGTAGAAGCTGACTTGAATTCAGTCAAACCATTAATAGTTCCAGTATCAGCGATCATTCTGCTATTACAAGAATTTTTAGCAGAACTCCCAGCAACAGTTAAACAAACTTTGCTCAGTCGAGAGTCCCATCTGTTACCGGGTACACCATTAATTTCGGGTTGTTGACTCCAAGAAACCATTTTGAAACCTGCTTGATTCTCAGCATTTAAACCGAGAATTAGACTGCCATTGTTGTTACTACCACCATTTCCAATCACGATAAATCCGTTACTCAAATTACCTGGTAATTTTCTCAACGGGTTATAGGGAAGTGACTTTTCAAAATAGTTGACACCAACAATACCAGAAAATGGCACACCATTCTTTGCTGAACAATTAGGTTTTTGGGCAATACATTGACGGCTAGTAACAATCTGTACGGGAACAGGTTCTGCCGTGGGAATCAAACCAAACCGGACATTAGTATAAACTAATTCTCCCTCCAGGATAGTACCATCACTTAATACCTCCTTGATGTTTTGACCTGTTCTTTCGACTGGAGCATTACCTAAAAACTCTTTGGGAACTCTTAGCCCTGCTGACCCTGTATCTAATAAAATACGTTTTGGCTGACCACCTGCGATCGCTACTTCCAAAAAATAGCCGCGAACACGTTGACCGAGGGAAGGTTTCGGATATAAAGGTAAGGATATGGTATTAAAAGTTGGTTTGCGGGGTGTATTTTGAGAGATATCGCGCAACGCTGAATTTGGAAAGAGAGCCGCAAATGCCGACTGACGTTGTGCTGCTGGTTCAGGGGCGATATCCCAAAGGCTTTCGTAGTAGAAAAAGCCGATACCTAAACCGCGTTGTTGCGCTGCTTTTACCTGGGATTGGATTTGTGCTATGGAAACTGGGCGATTTCGTAACCCCGCCATAATACCGATACCAGTTGGAATGATTTGTTGTGTTTCTAAAATTTCTGGGCGGGTAATTTGGGCGATAAAACTTTCTAAATCATTACGGTATACCTGCATAACCAACTCATCGACAATACCCAACCGTACCCAGTTAAGCCAGTCTTGCAGTTGTAGCTTGTAAGCAAAATCATAGTAATTGGGAGAAACTGAGAAGATGGCATTCGGTTTTTTAGCTCTCACAGTTTGGTAGAGGTCTACCATGAATGCGGTAATTTTATCTGCCCGCCATTTTATCCATGCTTGGGCTTGGGGATTGGGTGGTGGAGGATTCCCTGTTTCTTGAGTATATAGACTAATCGTATACTTATCGTAACCAAAATCCACAGGTAAACTCATGTGGTCATCAAATTGAACGCCATCAGCATCGTATTGAGTGATAACTTCTATCACGAGTTCGCGGATAAACTTTTGCACTTCGGGGTGAAAGGGATTCAACCACGCTACTTCACCCGCAGCACTAATTGAAGTTTGAGTGCCATCCCCCTTTTGTGTTAGCCAATCTGGATGCTCCGATGCGAGTTCCGAAGTTAGAGGAACCATGAAACCAAATTCAAACCAGGGTATTGCTAGTAGCCCTTCTCTACGGGCTTGGGTGATAATGTCTGCAATTACATCTTGTCCATCTGTTCCCTTAAAGAAAAAGGGGATACCCATTTTTTGCATTGTGGCGCTGGGGTATTGTGTATAACCATCATTCCAGACTACGGGATAAACAGTATTAAAGTTTAACTGCCGCAGTTGGCTCATGCCTGCAAGCACCTGTGAACGATTTCTGAAAACGCTAAAATCGTTACCACTTAGCCACACCCCCCGAATTTCTTGACGAGGTAGTTGGGCAACGGCAGGAGCAAAGCTGTTAAGTAGCAATACTGCACAGAATGATATTAGACATAATAATGGCAGCAGACGCTTTCTCAGAAGCCACCAACCTTGGTGAATCAAAGGCAATGTCTCTTGATTCGCTAGGCGTAGCTTGCTTAGACTTAGGAGTAGCCATCTGTGCATAGACTTAAATAGTAAGTTAGTTAGAGACGCATTAATTTGTCTGCTTTTTTCCCAAAACTGAGTTGTCATTACTTCTGCTTAGTAAATGAGGTTAATTGGTTACATTTAATTCCATATAAACGTTAAATTACTAGATCAGGAAAACTGATACAGTAATTTAAGTGCAAGATAGTTGACGCAGTTATAAGGTTAGTGGTGCCAAATAAAAATGTTTCAAATGTAAGCTGTAGTTAGGCTACTTGAGGCAATGTGAGATGCTGTGATAAAATCTACTGTTGGGAAATTCCAAAAAATAAATTACCCAATTCCTGCATTTAAGACAACTATCTATCCTGCCTCCCCTGCTCACTCAGCGATTGGTTATTTTTTTATTTAGAAGGGAAGTCCCTTGTGCGATCGCCAAACCCATGAATTTCAAACCTCACCAAAACACTTTTGACGAAAAACTAAGTGCAAGTATTGGGCTGTCCATTGGACTGCTGTTCATTGTGGGCGGTTTTTGGGTGCGTAACATAGTCGCGCACGAAGGTGCAACGCTAAACGAAACACGAGGCACGGTGGTGGACAGCATCAGTCGTCGCGATCGCAGCAATACGAACAATCAGCAAAAAGAAACCTATGCGCCAGTTATCGAGTTTCTAGCCAACGGTGAACGCACTCGCTTTGCAGGCAATTATGAGTCCTACCGCTCCAGCAACGGCCAGATGGTGGTGGTACGTTACGACCCTAAACAACCGATAAGCACTGCACGTGTGGTGAATCCGCTTGAGGGCTTAGTACCTTGGGGGATGTTTGGCATGGGTGGGTTAGCTGTGATTTCTAGTCTGGGGGCGCTGTTGCCTGTACGCTGGTCTTCAGGTGAGTGACAATAGATTTGGCGATCACAATCTCTCGATCGCTAGTATTCCCCAAAATGGAAATGCGATCGCCTAGCCCCCAATAACTGCCGACTTACTTAGATAAAAGCATTGGACTATTTTGATTTTCGTATTGACTTTGGCGGCGTTCGGTGTGGGCCAAAGTACTTCTCGCTGCGGTAACGCAACCATACGCGCAACACTTGCGGAATCTGCTCTTTTTGTTCCTTGGTCAAGGTATTGTAAAGGGCTAAGGCGCGATCGCGTTCACCCCGACAAGCAGCGTTGTTATGAGCATCCCAATAGCTGCGGGCTACTCGAATCTGCCGACAAACTTCTTTAATCAGCGCGTCTCCCGTAAGTGGAGCGTCCTGCTTTGCCATACTCAAATGCTATAAATTTATAATGCCATCCTAGCGAGTCAGACTTATCTTGACAATTGCAACTAATACTAATCAAATACTTCACTAATGACGTACCGGATTGGATTTGCTCAAAAGCCTCGAACGGCAATAATACTCAAAGTTGTTATAGAACTTCATAATTGCTGTTTTGCCTTTACAAGGTTAGTAAACTCTTGCAAAGTTTGACGATACTTTTCTTCAGCTACCCAGAATAAATCATTATGATTTGCCTCTTCAACCCACAAATAAAGTTTTGGAGCTATTGCAGCATTAAACAATTTTTCTCCATGAGAAAAAGGAATGATATTATCTGCTTTCCCATGAATTACCAATATTGGACATTTGACTTTTTTAATATTTTCCAGATTGGGAAATTTATCAAAAGGTAAAATCCGAAAAGGGACAATTACTTGAAAAGCGGAAATAAACGAACTTTCAATAATTAAACCAGCTACTGGTTTCCGCATTGCTAAATTTACCGCAGAACCACCGCCAACTGAACGCCCCAAAACTAGAATTCTTTCAGGTGGTATTTTTAAATTTTGGGTCAAATAATTGTAAGCACTATTGATATCTTCATACGCGTGGTTTTCTGTAGGCTTTCCTTCACTTGTACCATAACCGCGATAATCATAAGCAAAGACACTAAAACCCCATGTGTGTAGTTTTTCTAAAATCTGTTTGATATCTCCTAAATCTTCAGAATTACCATGAGAGTAAAGAATCGTATATTTAGCTTGATTGTTAAATAAGTATGTAGCTGAGATATTAGTATTTTTTCCACTTCTTAACTTAAGAATTTTTGGATTATCCTGATAGCTAGAAGATTGAGGCAGAAAAATCATGCTATCTGCCCGAAAATATACAAATCCAGCAAAAAATATATAGACAAAGATTAAAGATTTAACAATTCGTTGCCAAGTAAAATCACCAATTAGCACTTTTCTAAGTTGCTGTTGATCCATTAGATTTTATTTATCGAGTCAAGCTTTATTTTCAGGTTTCCCGATTTCTTCTGTTTCCTAACTACAACTAATACAACTTCACCAAACTTGATACCAACTATGTCAGAAAACCTGTTGAGTGTTCTGGAGTTGAGCAACTGAGTAATTACTTAACCCGGATTATTGAGCCTGATGCTAGATGGGGATGGTTAGTGTTATATCCGCTACAGTTACCAAAACTGCAACGGTTATAAAATCTCAGGCTGCTCAAGACTATTCTAAGTAAGTAGAAACTTCAAATGTCAGCAACTCCGTCTAAAAAGACAGGGCTTCCACACATCCCACGAGGTTTTGAACCAATACACATATTTAGTGTGAGGATTTAGCTATGTCTTACCCGATTCCGTCCAAAATGTGGCAGCGAGTCAGTATTGTAACACTGTTATTATTAATACCGTCAGTAGGAATTGCGATTTTACGTCAGTCTGCTACGGTTGCGGTTCCAGCCAATCAGACTCCTCCCAATTCTATTCCAACAACCTCCATTCTACCCAATCACCCTGACTACCAAGCACTCCAGGCATTGGTACAAAAGTATAGTTGTGTCGTCTCCGTCCAAAACTTTGGCACTCTTCCTGTAACCCGAACTGAGTTTGCCACAGTCTTGAATGCCTGTCTGAATCGGAGCAATGAGCTAATAGCGACTGACCCCAAGATAGTTACCCAAGCGGATATGACAACTCTGCAACGCTTGCAGTCCGAATTCGCACCAGAGTTAGCAACCCTAAAAAATCAGATAGATGAATTGGAAGCTCGTAATCCCATCGCTCCGACTCAGACTCCCAGAGAACGTACTCAAGCCGAGTCTACTCGAAAGACTCAACCCTTACCTACGGCTCCACCGCTTAGTATTCCGTCTGGCTCATCTGTCCAGGATCAAGTTGTTAACCGTGCAAATAGTCCTAAACTCCAAGCTCGTAGCAGTGTTGGAAGGGTTGCCCCGGAACCACAAACAGGTAGCAGATTCAATACAGAAAACTACAACCGGATTGAGGATAATCCCTTTCATCGCGTCGGTAATGACCCCCTTTCCACTTTTTCCATTGATGTAGATACGGCATCCTACAGCAACGTGCGACGGTTTATTACTCAAGGGGAATTACCACCCAAGGATGCAGTGCGAATTGAAGAATTGATTAACTATTTTACTTACAATTATCCCCAGCCAAAAGGCGACCGCCCTTTTTCCGTCACCACTGAAGTTGCTGCTGCTCCCTGGAATTCTCAACACAAGCTGGTACAAGTGGGTTTGCAAGGTAAACGCCTAGAGAGCGAAACCTTGCCACCCAGCAACCTAGTATTTTTGATTGATGTCTCCGGTTCTATGGATGACCCCAACAAATTACCCTTGGTGCAACAGTCCCTAAAATTGCTGGTGAATAAACTGCGTCCTGAAGACCGGGTAAGTTTGGTAGTCTATGCTGGGAATGCTGGATTGGTGTTACCTACTACTCCTGGTAGTCAGAAATCAAAAATTCTGGCGGCGATTGACCGCTTGGAGGCTGGAGGCTCTACTGCTGGTGGTCAGGGCATTGAACTCGCCTACAAGATAGCCAAACAAAGCTTCCTGAAGTCTGGTAATAATAGAGTAATTTTAGCTACCGATGGAGACTTTAATGTCGGGGTTTCCAGCGATGCCGACCTGACGCGATTAATTGAACAGAAACGAGATCAGGGAATTTTCCTGACGGTGTTGGGATTTGGCACTGGCAACTATAAAGACGGAAAGATGGAGCAACTGGCTGATAAGGGTAACGGCAACTACGCTTATATCGATACCCTATTGGAAGCCAAAAAAGTTTTAGTTAACGATCTGAGGGGAACTCTGTTTACTATTGCCAAGGATGTGAAAATTCAGGTGGAATTTAATCCGGCGAAAGTTCAGGCATATCGCTTGATTGGCTACGAAAACCGCTTGCTGCAAAACCAGGATTTCAATGACGATAAGAAAGATGCAGGGGATATTGGGGCTGGTCATTCTGTGACAGCGCTTTATGAAATAATTCCCACAGGTACGAAGAGCGATGTGAAACTGCCGGAGGTAGACCCCTTGCGATATCAGCGTTCTGGTGAAACTGCTCTGGATGCTGCCGGTAATGAGTTGATGCAGGTGAAACTACGCTATAAACTGCCCCAAGACAGCACCAGTCAACTAATTACCCAAACCATTCAAGATGATGATTTGAGAACTGACCAGATACCCTCCACAAACCTGAGATTTGCTGCTGCGGTAGCTACCTTTGGAATGGTGCTCCGTGACTCTGAGTATAAGGGGAATGCTAATTATGATTTGGTGATGAAATTGGCAACCCAAGGGAAGGGGGAAGACCAGGAGGGCTATCGGGGTGAGTTTATTCGCCTGGTAGAGCAATCTAGGGGGTTGATTACGAGGAAATGATTTCGATTGCAATGCGGTACGAGAAGGCGTTTTAAAATCCACATCAAAAGAGCGATCGCCTTTGATGTCTGCAATCAAACAGATCGCTCTCTATTGGGTATTGAAAAGAGGCATTGGGGCGGGGTGCTCTTAGCAGAGGGGAAAACTCTTCTCCCCTGCTCCCTGCCTCCCGTGCTTGCCTCAATTCATCCCACTATTCTGCAATACCTTAATTATTTATGCCGACCTACTTAATTGTCATAGCTTGCGATCGCAACAATAGTAGATAAAGGCACTTCGGCAAAATACTGTTGCTGAAATTGTTCTTCTCGGACAGCAGCTAAAAATCGTGCAACTGCTGCGTCAGCAAAGTTTTCTGCACCATCGCTTGGATGC
The DNA here is from genome assembly GCF_034531305.2 of Nostoc sp. ChiQUE02. NCBI lineage: Bacteria > Bacillati > Cyanobacteriota > Cyanophyceae > Nostocales > Nostocaceae > Nostoc > Nostoc sp. ChiQUE02. The sequence continues at coordinate 103,664 of NZ_JAVRBN020000008.1, read as the reverse complement.
CAGGTGATTTGCAAATAACGGTCTTGTCGTTTGACTGTGAACCCTAAATATTTTAAAGCTTTGATTCCGACAAGTAAGGTTTGGTCGCTGATGCCGATTTTCTCTAAAAGTTGTACGCGGGTAACTAGTTGATTTGTGCGACTGAGATATTTGGCAATTCCTACAAGAGTCAGCCAAATTTGATTGGGTGGTTGGTGATTGGGTTTAGACCAGGCGATCGCTAGTTGTTGCTGATTGTCAAGCGTAGATGCACGGCTTGCTGTTAGACATCGCCGCAACCACGTGCGTAAATCATCCCAATTTGTGGGACAGTCTTCAATAATCAGTGCTGAGTTCTGAGTGCTGTTAGCGGTAGTGGGGCGTTGAGTCAGTGCTGAGTGTTCCTGATTCCGTAAGTCTAAGATAAGGGGTGAGTTCCGAGTGTTGAGTGCTGAGTTCACAGAAGAACGCACGGCAATCAATCTGATTTCATAACGTTTTTTGAAGGTGTTGTAATCTAGTTCTGCTATGCAATCACACCTTCCTATGGGCAATTCATCTTTGTAGTGTCCCCACCATATACCAGGAAAAGCACTTCTGCTGGAATCATCCCGAATGTCAAACTCAGTTTTTATGTACTGTACCTTTTTCCCTTGCCAATCCTGCTGATTGCGATGCCAAGCATTTTCAAACCAGCAGTTTTGAATTAGCAATTTCGGAACAGGATTACCCATTCCACAAGGTTCTAATAGTTTCAGTTCCAAAAATAACTCTTTCCCCAAGTCTGCAACTGTTACCGTCAAGTCTGCTTGCACAGTTGGCGTTAGGGTTGTACTACCTAAAGATCGCCGCAACTGCTGATTAATCGCCGCTGTAAATAAAGGAATGTTCTCCACCAGCAAACTCAAACCCGCTGCAAAGGGATGTCCCCCAAAGCGATGTAACAAATGTGCTTGGTCTTTCACCAGTTGGTATAAATCGACAGAATTCACCGAACGGGCAGAACCCCTTGCAAGCAGAGGGGCAGAGGGGCAAAGGGGCAGAGGAGAAGAATTGCTCTCTTGCTCCCCTTCTCCCCTGCTCCCCTGCTCCCCTGCTCCTTCCGTACTTAACAAAATCGTCGGGCGACCTGTTTCTTGTGCTACCTGTCCGGCGACTAAGCCCAATACACCCGCAGGCCATTGGGCATCTTCTAGGACAATGACGCTAGTGGTTGATAAGTCTAATTGAGTAAGTTTTTGTGCTACTTGTGCTTGCACATCTTTTTGTAAAGATTTGCGGCGGGCATTTGCGAGTTCTGTAACTTCGGCTAGCTCGTTACAACGTTTGACATCGCGACTGGTTAATAATTCAACACAGAAACTGGCATCACCTTGGATGCGGCTGACGGCGTTAATTCTTGGCCCCAAACCAAAGGAAATATCTGTGGGGCGATCGCCACTTTTCTGACACAATTCTAATAATCGCCCTACCCCTGGACGCCGCCGCGCTGCTGCTGGCTGTTTAAAATCTTCTTGGAGTCGTTGAATTCCCATCTGTGCCAAGTAGCGGCAATCTCCACTTAACTGCACTAAGTCGGCAATTAATCCGACTGCTACTAAATCTAATAAATCCTCTAACGGATGTTTTGCAACATTAGGCAGGGTTTGATATAGTGCTTCCACCAACTTATAAGCTACCGCCACTCCAGAAAGATTGAAGAGCTGATGTTCCCTTGGCAAATAGCGGGGATTGATAATCGCTGCGACGGGTGGGCGTTCGGCGGGTAATGTGTGATGGTCTGTAACTATTACATCTATGCCTAGCTGTTTGGCATAGATAATTTCCTCAACGTTGGTGCTACCTGTGTCACAAGTAACTATTAATTTGCAATCTTGTTTTGCTAAGTTATCAATCCCTTGATTATTAAGTCCGTGGGATTCTTTCAGGCGATTGGGAATATAGAAAATTAACTGGGTATTTTGAGCAAAAAACTGCCCTAATCCATCCCAAAGTACAGATGTGGCGGTAATGCCATCGGCATCGAAGTCTCCCCAGATGGCAATTTTTTCTCTATTATTGCGTGCTTGTTGCAACCGTGCGATCGCCAGATGCATTTCTTGCCCAAACTCAAAGGGACTTGCTGGTTGATAAGCTTTGTGGTTGATAAAAGCTGTTAATTGTTGATCCTCCTTAATTCCCCGTTGCCATAACAATTGCGCTGCATACCGTCCACTTGATGCGGGTGTATACTGTTTCACTACTTGCATAAACCACTCTGGTGGTTGTTCAGTTGCTGTTATAGTCCACTGCTGTTGCTCTGGCATACAAACAAAGTTAGGAGGTAGGAGTTAAAACTTTTAAAATCTAAGGATGTGTTAAGGCCTTGAAGATTACTAATACAGAAGTAGAAATATCTCGACAAAGTCAAGCAACTCAAATCCTACGACTTAAATATCATCGTACTATATGACTCCTATTTTATTGAAAAAACTCAGTAAACTTCAACCCTCCTTCTTCCCTACTCCCTAATCCTACGAGTAGATTCAAAAATCAAATCGAATTGCTATACTTGCGAAGATTCAGCAGACGGTGGAATAATTTCAAGACCATATTTTGAAGCAGCAGCCAAAGCTTTCTCGATGTCTGCGGGACTAACGCTAGGTAATTGCGTCCTCTCTGAGACTGGCACACCTACTTCCATAAAAAACTTCTCTAACCCTGCTGGTGTGAACCAGCAAAGTAATTTTGCTGGCTTTGTACCGATATTTGAAAACCTATGAAGTTGACCTTTAGGAGAGTGAAGAAAAGTTCCAGGAATTGCTAAGATAATCTGCTCATCAAGCTGAAATTCTAATTCTCCCTCTTGAATATAGAAAGCTTCATCTTCGTGACTATGAATGTGGGGAGGTGTGCCGTTTTGTGGTTGAACGGTAATCTCAATCAGAGCATAAGCTTGACCAGTTTCTTCACCTACCGCCTTAAAGGTATACAAATCCCCAAGTACCCAGTATGAAGAACCTTGTCCTGGTTGCTGTAATATTCCTTGTAGATTCACTGTCATGATGATTTTCTTTTAAGATGTGTTCTAGAAATTAAGTAATTTGTCGCTCAATAGCCATTGCCTATTATCTACTTCTGGGTGACCGAATAAATACTCATTCATAATTAATAATTAGATTTTCTCCTTGTTATTTATTTTTTGATCAATTTTTAACTACTCAACTTAGCTGCGCCAAAAGTAGCATTAAACTGGCGGCACCAGATAGCAGCAGATTTGTAATCTGCTAAATTTATATTGTTAGGAATGGAATATATTTGAGCGCCATTATATTTATTTAAGTGAGCAAGAATGATATATTCTCCAGTTTTTAAAGGACAAGATGGTGGCTTAGTTGAACCAATTACGTTATCTGAACGATGCAAACTTACTACTAAATCCGGTCCTGATTCAGAGGTTTTAAACGACTGCTCAAGCTCTAAAAATAATTTACCATCTTTAGTTGTAATACTTACTGTTCCTTGAGTTGTATGTTCTCCAGAAACAAAATTGCCTGACTTCATAGCAGTTGAATCCTGAGATTGTGCTGAGAGGGATGAGGCTAAATACTTCGCTGGAGTTGAAGATGTAGGAAGAGATGTATTCACAGCGATCGCACTTTTATTAGATTTATTGTTTGATGCTTCTCGTACACAGCTAATTATGAAAAAAGAGCACAAACTTAGTATTAATAAATTTCTAATTTTCCTAATTTAAATTCCTCAATATATAAATCAATTTTATGGCTTTTAACTTTAAGTTTGAAGTAATTATTGCTTAAATAATTAGTCTAAAGATTATGGATATCTAAGGAATAATATATAGAAAGCTGATATTTTATTTAGAAAATTCTTATAGATTTATCAGCAAAATCTAAATTTTCAGCCTGTAAGTATTTAGGTATAAATAAACATCACTATATTATCGTGAACATAACAGACTAAAGTCAAGCAAGCACAATGCTCTGGGATTATTTAACTTTACTTACAATGACATCACTTATTTCTACCTGTAAAATTGTTGTATAAATTTAAAATAATTTAAGTATGATTTCATAATTTTGTTGTATCCAAATAGCATAACTCTCTAGTAGAATCTTTCTAACAAACTAGTGCAATGTAAGGGAAATAACTATCCAGTTGATTTTTGAAATTATTTTTATAACCCATGTAATAGGCATCCATGACCAAAACCAGTGAAGATGATATATTATTGCACAATCAAACTTGGCAGCGTGAGCGGCAAATCATAGCACGTTTGTCTTCTTTGAACTATCGAACTGGCGGACTGAGTAGCTATTTGCACAATATTGCCTGCGGAGTTAGCGAACTTATTGGAGTTGATTGGACAGTTGTTACCTTTTGCCAAGAGGGGTTTGAAACTGTTCTAGCAAGTAGTCTCGAAATGGGCGAGGGGGAACATGTTTATTCACTACATGGTTTACTAACTGGCACTGTTATCCAAATGGGTCACTCATTAGCAGTGGAAGATGCTCAAAAATACCCAGAGTATGGACAGGCTCCAGAAGGTTATTGTGCATATTTAGGGATACCATTGCGGACTGCTGAAAATGAAGTGATTGGTACTATCTGTTCTTTTAATCACCAACCACGTAATTTTCTAAAAGAAGACATTCAAGTTGTGGAATTGTTTGCTGAACGAGCTGCAACAGCAATTGACAATTATCATCTTTATCAACAACAGTGCCGATTTAATCATATTTTGGAAGCTGAGGTTGAAAAACGTACAGCAGAATTACGAGCAGCCCAAGCCAAACTTTTAGAACAGGAACGATTGGCGGCTATTGGTGAATTTGCTGCCATTATTGTGCATGAAATTCGTAATCCCCTAACTACAATGATTATGGGATTAAAGTATTTCCGAAAAACCATTCTGACTGAATCTGCTCAAGAGCGATTAGCATTGGCCCTAAGCGAAGCTAGCCGTCTGGAACGTCTGCTGAGTGAAATTTTGCTCTACGCCAAGCCCCAAGTGTTGCAGCTTTGTGAATTAGATGTGAATGAATTCATTCATGAGTTGCTGGTATGCATTTGTGAAATGCCAGAAGCTCTGGAACGAAAAATTGAATTTATTCCGGTGCTGTCTACGGTAAAAATTTTAGGGGATAAGGACAAACTTAAACAAGTATTTATCAACATTGTCCGCAATGCTTGCGAGGCAGTTGTACCAGGAGATGTTGTGAAGTGGAAAGTAGACTGTTCGCACACAGATAAAGTCTGCATTAATGTCCACAATCGTGGCGAGCCAATTCCATCAGAAGTTCTCACTAAGCTTTCTCAGCCATTCTTCTCCACAAAACCTTGTGGCACTGGGCTAGGACTTGCTATTACCAAACGCATCGTTAATGCTCACAATGGGGAACTGTTAATTTCTTCTGACTTCTTGACAGGTACTACTGTAAGTGTTGAATTACCAGTAGTTGCTTAATGAACATTCACCAACAATTTAGGATTACTGTATACAAAATTGCATCAGTTCATAAAAAAATGGAAAACTATCAACTCAGCCCAAAAAACTGGTCACAAGAAACTTACATCAAAGCTTTCAATAAAGCAGCACACGCACATCAAGGTCAGAAAATTCCAGGTTCTGAAATACCTTACATCGTGCACTTGAATTTTGTAAGTATGGAAGTAATTGCAGCTCTAAGTGTAGAAACAGAACATGACGGAAACCTTGCTATTCAATGTGCTATTTTACATGACACAATCGAAGATACTGATACAACATTTAAGGAAATAAAAACTGAATTTGGTGAATCAGTAGCTAATGGTGTACTTGCACTAACCAAAGATGAAAGTTTAGCAAAACATCTTCAAATGGCAGATAGTTTACAAAGGATTAAGAAGCAACCGCAAGAAATATGGATGGTGAAATTAGCAGATAGAATCAGCAATCTACAAGCACCACCACATTATTGGACTCAAGACAAAATTATTCGATATCGAGAAGAAGGTATTCAGATTTATGAAGCTTTACAGGATGCAAGTCCATTTCTTGCTTCACGCTTGGCAAAGTTAATTGAAGATTACAAAGTGTTTATCAAATAGATAGACTTTAAAGGGCAAAATACACTTTTGTTGTTAGCGTAATCAATAGATTTAAATTGTAGCGATGCTTACGGTAGGCGGTTATGCGATCGCATTCGCTTTGCATATCTATCTTAGCACTACAGGTGATATCTATTACTTTTACTTAAAACTTGTGAGTTAAATCACACTAGCAGCCTAAGCACTGAGATAGCATTATATTTATGCATAAAATATTATAGACAAAATGATGGAATTACTTGAACTAATGTTGGTGCTAGCTACAGTAGTTGGTGTTGCAGACGGTAACACAATTTTGGTTAAAGATAATGCAGGACAAACAACTACAATGAAGCTAGCGTGTATTAATGCACCAGATGCGACTGGCCAGCCATATAGTTTAGCAGCAACACAAAAGTTAAAACAGCTACTACCACCTCAAACTCCTGTTGTGATTAGAAGCACAGAACAAATCAAAAGTGGTCGCACAGCTGGTGAAGTGTTTGTGAATAATCGGTCAGTAAATCTCCTTTTAGTGGAGTCAGGTAATGCCGTAGTTGACCGACAATCTTTACAAAATTGCTACGAGAGCAAAACCCAATTTTTAATCGCAGAAGCTAATGCTAAAAATAAGCACTTGGGATTGTGGCAGCAACCAAAAGTGCAGTTAAAGTTCCATGCTAAGTAAGCACTTGCATTGTCAGTTATGACTAATTGCGTGGGTGTAGTCCGTTATAGCAAAAAGTTAGAGCAGCAGAAGCCGCTGCTCTGTTATTTTAAGCTAGACATCGCCTAAATTAGGGCAGTTTTACGATTGCTATACTTACTTTCATTCTTTTAGATTTTTCATATTTAATTTTTCGAAATAGTTGCATTTTTAATATCACCAATCAATTCATCAATTCTTGATTTTGTTGTGTTCCAAGAACACATAAAACGTACTCCTCCCACACCAATAAATGTATAAAATTGCCAATTATTTGCTTTTAAGGCGTGAATCACTTGCTCAGGTAATTTAACAAATACAGCGTTGGCTTCTCTAGGAAACATCAAGTCAATGCCTTCTATATTTAATAGTTCATTTTCTAAATATTCAGCACATTGATTGGCATGTCTGGCATTTTTTAGCCAAGCACCAGTTTCTAATAAACCCAACCAGGGAGCAGAAATAAACCGCATTTTTGAGGCTAGCTGACCTGCTTGCTTGCATCGATAATCAAAATCCTCTGCTAGCGCTTTGTTGAAGAAAAGTATGGCTTCACCTAATGCCATTCCATTCTTTGTACCACAAAAGCATAATACATCTACTCCAGTTTTCCAAGTAATTTCAGCAGGGCTTTTATTCATAGCGGCAACTGCATTTGCAAAACGAGCGCCATCCATGTGAATTTTTAAGTTATACTTTTTCGCAACTTCTTTAATACTTAAAAGTTCTTCAATAGAATATATAGTTCCTAATTCAGTTGATTGTGTAACACTAATAACTTTCGGTTTGGGATAATGAATATCAGTACGTTTAGTTACAATTGTCTCTATAGCCTCTGATGTTAATTTGCCATTTTTACCTTGAGCAAGTAACAGTTTAGAGCCATTAGATGCAAATTCAGGTGCGCCACATTCATCTGTTTCTATGTGAGATGTTTCATGACAAATAACGCTGTGATATGACTGACAAAGTGCAGCTAAAGACAAAGAATTTGCGGCTGTACCATTAAAGGTAAAAAATACTTCACAATCAATTTCAAAGAGTTCCCTAAAATAATCTGTGGCTTTTTGAGTCCATTCATCATTTCCATAGGCTGGAACACTCCCTTGATTTGCCCTAATCATATATTCCAATGCTTCAGGACATATACCAGATGAATTATCACTTGCAAACTGTTCTAAGTTGCTACTCATAATTTCTACTTTGATTTTTAACAGTAATTATTACAATAATAGTAAAGATTTTTGGCAATTGCCAACTCCCAGATTGACAAGGGATGCTATTAACTTCTAAAATTATCCAATACCTCTGTTAATTACAATAACTTTCAATGGTAGGAAACTAAATGTTTTTATAGCTATACTTAATCATTCGCGAAACACAAGCTTTCCAAGTTATCTCAGAAATGAGGAATCTGAAAATTTTCATTTTTACTAATAAAATATAATTGCTATATATTGCATCAACCTATTAATTAGCTTTATTGTCGTAGCTTTTCTCTGAAGTAGTTATCAAAATAATTAGTATATTTATACTATTGTAATGACTTTGCTGATGTCCACATAAAACTGGAGTATTTGTTTACCATCACTGAGACGGTAAAATTACTACGGTGTCTTCGTTAGCCTTGCGTTGAGGGTATTTTGGGACGTGAAACATCGCAAATAACTAAATATTATGCTAAAAAAATAAAGTTTGCTAATCAGAATGCTAATCATGTACTTATAATGTACTATGCAATGCTCTACCAATAACTATGACATCACTATTGGGCATATTTGTCGTTTGTCAGTAGTCATTTGTTTATTTTCTACTGACTGACTAATGACTCTCCAGGTGACGCTTCTTCTGGTGCATATGCTACCTACGTGTAGCTTACTTCTCTGTAGGGGCACATACGTCGCTAACACCAGTTACTTTTTCATTGGCAAAGCAGCGCGTCCCGTGAGGAAAGAGTACAAGTTGGGGAACCCGTCCAAGGCACTGGCTCACCAATGACCAATGACTAATAACTAATGACTGAACCATTGATTGAACTGAAAGGTGTTTCTAAGTCCTTTGGTAGCCATAAAGTTCTAGATAATGTAGACTTGACCATTTACCGGGGAGAAGCACTGGGGATTATTGGTCCATCAGGGACTGGTAAATCAACAATTTTACGGATAATGGCGGGGTTACTTACTCCCGATGAAGGAGAAATTTATGTGCAAGGATTGCGGCGAGACGGTTTGATTGAGGATGGTGGCCAGCAGGTTGGCATTGGTATGGTGTTTCAGCAGGCGGCGCTATTTGATTCGCTGACAGTGGAGGAAAATGTAGGATTTTTACTTTATCAAAATTCAAAGCTGCCGCGATCGCGCATCCGAGATTTGGTAAAAGAAAAATTGGAGATGGTAGGTTTGCCAGCAATAAGCCACCTCTACCCAGCCGAACTTTCCGGGGGAATGCGAAAACGGGTAAGTTTTGCCCGTGCAATTATGTCTAACCCTGATAATCCCAATGAAGGGCCAGAAGTTCTACTATACGACGAACCAACAGCCGGACTTGATCCCATTGCCTCAACAGTAATCGAAGATTTAATCCGCCATTTGCAATGTTTACATGGAGTTTGTAGTACCTATGCCGTTGTTACTCACCAAGACAGCACTATCCGCCGTACAGCTGATAGACTGATATTTCTCTATGAAGGTAGAGTCCAGTGGCAAGGCACAGTTAGTGAAATATACAACACAGAACATCCGTTAATCAGACAATTTATTAGTGGAAGTGTGCAAGGACCGATTCAAGTTGTCGGCTAGAAACTTAAAAGCGAAGAGTTATAAACTGAGGAGTTATGAGTTAAATTCAACTTATAACTCCTCACTCCTAACTCCTAATTGGTTGTTGTTGGAGGCAAAAAAATGCGAGGTCTTATGACAAGCCGCTTCGCGTCTGGGCGAACATTTAGAGAAGGCTCTGTGGGGTTGTTACTCCTGCTAGGACTAGGGGTATTTGGATTACTATTTCTATGGTTAAATCGATTCAGTGCTGCTGGCCGTTCATACAAAATTATTGTGGAATTTGCTAATGCTGGCGGGATGCAAAAGGGAGCAGCAGTTCGGTATCGTGGAGTTAAAGTAGGAACTATTTCCCAGGTTCGACCAGGGCCAAATGCTATTGATGTAGAGATTGAAATTGCCCAAACTGACCTGATTATCCCCCGTAATTTAGTGGTGGAAGCTAATCAAAGCGGATTAATTAGCGAAAGTATTATCGACATCACACCAAAAACAACCTTACCTGCTGGGGTTGTGCTTGCTAAACCCCTAGATAAAAGTTGCGATCCCAGTCTCATAGTCTGTAATGGTTCTCGGTTAAAAGGTCAGGTTGGCATCAGTGTTGATGCACTAATTCGCAGTTCAACTGAGCTAGCTGCTGTATACAATGACCCAAAATTTTATAGAAATGTCAATCGGGTTCTAGAAACCACCACAGGTGCAGCATCCAGTTTTACTGAGCTAAGTCAGGATTTACAAGGTTTGACCAAAAGCTTACAACAACAACTTAGTACCTTTTCAGCCACGGCTAATTCAGTGCAACGGGCGACAAACCAACTTAATGCATCTACGACTCAAACTGTAAATAAATTCGGTGCAACTGCAACTCAAGCAAATCGTTTGTTGAACAACCTCGATAATCTGTTGACAACAAATCGTTCGTCACTGGTTGGTGCTTTGAACAATATCACCGAAACCAGCAACCAACTGCGTGTTACAGTCAGTAGCCTATCACCATCTGTCAATCGATTGACTCAAGGAGAATTACTCAACAATTTAGAAGCTCTTTCAGCAAATGCAGCACAAGCCTCAGCTAATTTACGCGATGCTTCTAAAACCTTAAACGATCCAAAGAATGCGGTGTTGCTGCAACAAACTTTAGATTCAGCACGAGTAACGTTTGAAAATACCCAAAAAATTACATCCGATTTGGATGAATTGACAGGCGATCCTAATTTCCGCCAAAATCTGCGGCAATTGGTGAATGGTTTAAGTGGTTTAGTATCTTCTACACAACAGATGCAGCAACAAGTACAAGTTGCTAATACTTTAGATTCGGTAAAAGCTGCTGTAAGCAAACCAAATAATCTAATTCCTCCCCCAGCACCAACCCAACAGGCGATGTTTCATGACAAGTCCCTACCCGTCTACGTAATTAATCCCTCACCTGCTAATTTGGGAAGTACCGACACCATCCTGCAACCAACCCCCAGTCCGTCTATCCCTAACTCATCTCAAGAAGGCCTCTTGAAGCAGCTGCGGGAGTATGGCAAGCAACGGGAGGAACTGGAGACGGGGAAAGAGGCAGTACAAGCTGACAATTTTAAGTAAGATGTTAATGTTCATCGACACCATTCGCCAGAACCTTGAAAACCGCATAATTTCGTTGACTGGTGTCGATTGTTTGCACAGCAAGGGTTTCAGGCTGCAAAATTAATTGATAGTTGTTGACACTTAAAAAAAGTGGAGATTTGAAGTTAGGCAAAGGCACAGAATTAGCAGAAGCCATTCCAGTGCTGAGTGGGAGGAAATAACTAATGCCCCAATGCCCAATCCCTTAATTCCAATCCTGTTCCTCTTTCTTACCCCGACTTTTGTAAATTCCCCCCAAATCATGAATTTGACGAGTTTTCTCAAAAAGCTCGGCTTCGGTCAAACCCCACTGTTGCAAAACTTTATCCAGGTCTTTTTGAATGTCTCTGGCCCCTGGAAACCCTTGATAACGCATTCGCAGTCTAGCCAATTCTGCTAAGTTATAGTCTGTCGCCTCTTGAGCGAGTAAAATATCAATAAGGGGGCGATCGCGGTTATAAAGAGGATGTTGTTGGTCTTTACCAGCCGTTGCTTCAGTCATCGTCTGTCCTGAGTGTCGAGTGCTGTTAGCGGTAGCGGGGATTCAGCCCGTCCTGAGTTTTAAGTTTAGCTGAAAGAGAAGCGCAGGACAGGCACAACAAAATTGTCAAATACTGAACAGCTAACTGTCAATTTTGTAGCTTTTTACTTTCACCGTACTCTAATTTAGCACTCAGCACTCCTATTAGACGGCAACTACACCTGAGGTCTTACGGCTCTCACCACTGCTAGTTAACTTTAAATAAAGTTACATTAGTCCTTAAGAAAATACAAAAAACTTTAGATGAGGGTGAATTTATCTCACCCAAAGTCCAAGCAGCGAGGGAGCAAGAACCCATTATGTTTGAACACTTCACTTCCGAAGCCATTAGAGTAATTATGTTAGCTCAGGAGGAAGCACGTCGCCTGGGACACAATTTTGTAGGAACTGAACAAATTCTCCTGGGTTTGATGGGAGAAGGAACTGGGGTTGCTGCTAAAGTGCTGGCCGAATTAGGCGTTACCCTCAAAGATGCACGTCGCGAGGTAGAAAAAATTATTGGTAGGGGTTCTGGCTTTGTACCACCAGAAATTCCTTTTACTCCTAAGGTTAAAAGCCTCTTCGAGCAATCGTTTAAAGAAGCTCATAGTCTAGGACAGAATTACATTAACACTGAACACTTACTCTTAGGATTAACTGAGGCTGGTGAAGGTGTCGCCGCCAAAGTATTGCAAAATCTAGGTGTAGACTTCAAGAGTGTCCGCAGTGCCATAGTTCGCCGTTTGGGTGAAAATGCACCAGCTTTCGCTGGGAGTGGTAATCAAAAGCGTACCCAACCGCTAACTATGGAAGAGTTTGGCAGGAATTTAACCAAATTAGCCCAAGAAGGCAGACTTGACCCCGTAGTCGGTCGCCAGAAAGAAATTGAACGGGCGATCCAAATTCTCGGTCGCCGCACTAAGAATAACCCAGTGTTGATTGGAGAACCAGGAGTTGGTAAAACTGCGATCGCAGAAGGTCTAGCTCAACGAATTATCAACCAGGATGTTCCTGAAAGTTTGCAAGACAAGCAAGTTATCAGCCTCGATATGGGGTCATTGGTAGCTGGAACTCGCTTCCGTGGCGATTTTGAAGAACGCATCAAAAAAGTTGTGGAAGAAGTCCGCACTGTGGGCAATATCATCTTGGTGATTGATGAGATTCACACCTTGGTTGGTGCTGGTGGTACAGAAGGTGGCTTGGATGCAGCCAACATCCTTAAACCTGCCTTAGCACGAGGTGAACTCCAGTGCATCGGCGCAACTACCCTCGATGAGTATCGGAAGCATATTGAGCGTGATGCCGCCCTAGAGCGTCGTTTCCAACCGATTCAGGTTGGTGAACCCTCGGTAGAAGAAACCGTACAAATTCTTTACGGCTTGCGCGGCGCTTACGAACAGCACCACAAAGTCACAATTTTGGATTCGGCACTTGTAGCAGCAGCACAATTATCAGACCGCTATATTAGCGATCGCTTCTTGCCAGATAAGGCAATAGACTTGATTGATGAAGCTGGTTCTCGCGTTCGTCTGCGGAACTCTCAAAGTTCTCCCAATAAAGAACTGAAGCGTGAACTCGCTGGCGTTACCAAAGAAAAAGAAGCAGCAGTCAGAGTCCAAGATTTTGACAAAGCTACACAACTGCGCGACCAAGAGTTAAAACTCGCAGAACAACTGCAAGCAACGTTTACACAAAACGATCAACCTGTCAACTCGACTGTAGTTGACGAAGAAGACATCGCCCAAATCGTTGCCTCTTGGACTGGCGTACCAGTCAACAAGCTCACTGAATCTGAGTCAGAGTTGCTCCTGCACCTAGAAGACACTCTGCACCAACGGCTCATCGGTCAAGAGCAAGCAGTCTCGGCTGTATCTCGCGGCATCCGTCGCGCTCGCGTCGGACTGAAAAATCCCAATCGTCCCATTGCGAGCTTTATCTTCTCTGGTCCAACTGGAGTCGGTAAAACAGAATTGGCGAAGGCATTAGCTGCCTACTTCTTCGGTTCGGAAGACTCGATGATTCGCCTAGATATGTCCGAATACATGGAAAGCCACACCGTCGCCAAGCTAATTGGTTCGCCTCCTGGTTATGTAGGATACGACGAAGGCGGACAGCTTACAGAAGCCGTACGGCGGAAACCTTACACAGTGCTGCTATTCGACGAAATCGAAAAAGCACACCCCGATGTATTCAATATGCTGCTACAACTCTTGGATGACGGTCACCTTACCGATGCCAAAGGTCGGAAAGTTGACTTCAAGAACACGCTGATCATTTTGACTTCCAACATCGGTTCCAAGGTGATTGAAAAAGGTGGTAGTGGTTTAGGCTTTGACTTCGACACTCAAGCCGACGCTAGTTATAACCGCATCCGCACCTTGGTAAATGAAGAATTGAAAGCTTACTTCCGTCCTGAGTTCCTCAACCGTCTCGATGAGATCATCGTCTTCACCCAGCTTTCCAAGGATGAAGTTAAGCAAATCGCTGAAATTATGCTCCGCGATGTTGCTAATCGCTTGACGGAAAAGGGAATTATCTTAGAAGTTAGCGATCGCTTCAAAGAACTTGTGGTACAAGAAGGCTATAACCCCAGCTACGGCGCTAGACCATTACGTCGGGCAATTATGCGCCTTTTAGAAGATTCTCTCGCCGAAGCAATGCTGTCTGGTCAAATTACAGATGGAGACACAGCGCTGATCGATGTTGATGATGACTCTCAGGTGAGAGTACAAAAATCAGAAAAACGAGAATTGCTCTTGGCAAATGTTGGCTAATTTTATACCCGATCGCTTTTTGCTGTACTATTTGAGAAACACCTAGCCTCTTATCTAAGTAGAGGCACAACCAGGGGCATCTCCGACAAACATCAAGTGAAATGGTATTATATCTTTCACCCCTAGTATAAATACTGGGGGCTTTTTTTTATGCAATATTCTTTTGGATGCAGCTGTGTTACTCTACGAACACTTTGTATTCTCCACAAATCAACAACTTATTGGGATATTGATTCCTCTGCCAACAATTCTGATGCTGCTTCACTTTCAACTACATTATCGGAATCACCAGATTTAGAAAACCCATCTGCTACATCTTTGATAAAACCAGCTACAGGTACCGCGACTAGCAAACCTAAAACTCCACCAACATTGGTTCCTACAAGCAAAGCAATTAACACCCATATTGGTCTAATACCAGTAAATTTACCTAAAAGACGTGGTGCGATCGCCTGATCGATTAACTGGTCAATGACAACAGCTACCGCAAAAACCTTCACTGCTAGCCAAAAGTCATGTGACGCTATTATTAAAGTTATTAGAACAAGACTGACGACATCACCAAAGGGAACTAAGCTCAAAAGCCCAACTCCCAAGCCAAAGAGTAAAGCAAACTGGACTTGAAAACCTAAAAACAATAATGTTATTGAAAATCCCATCAGCAAAGCTAAACTTACCTGACCAATCAAGTAATTTTGGAAGTTTTGCTGAATAGATTGACTTACCTTTTGAGGAAAACTTCCAGGTAATCTCTTAAATATTCCCTGCCAAATTCTTGGTCCATCTAACAATAGATAAAAAGTCAGCACTACCGTAATTAATGCTTCAGAAATACTATCAATTGTATCTATAATAATACTTAAAAGTTTATCAGATACAAACTCTAATTCATTCGGTAGTTGCTCAGTAATTCGTGTTAATAGCTGACTTAAATTCACATTTAATTTGTGCCTAAAAAACCAATCATTTAAAATCTGAAGTTTTTCTTCGCTAGAATCAATCCATTGGGGAAAGACTTTAACCATCTCATTAAATTGCTCTAACACAATGGGTACTAAAGTAATACCTAGAGCAATCACAATTAACAATGCTAATATAAAAACTATTGCTACTGCGTAGCTGCGTTTAACTCCCCGCTGTTGCAGAATCGAAACAGGGTAGTTTAAAACAAATGCAAGCAAAGTAGCCAAGACAAGAATTGTTACCACAGGTTGAAGATTTTTAACCAGCAAAAACGCTAGCCAAGCATTGAGAAAGACCAGAGGAAATAGCAGCGTAAAAATTAACCATTTAAGTAGTTGATTGAGTGAAAAATTCATAATTAATTTAAAAATCCAAATTATTCTAGTTACTAGATTGAACCGGGTAATTAAATATGCTCAGGAGGAAATGGATGATAAAAATTTCCCCCCATTCCCTACTCCCAATTATTTTGAGTACTAAGTTTCAGTAAAAGCTAAAAATTGCTCTTCATTTATTCGCCCTGCTTGATATAGAGTATTAGTAATTTCCGAAATAGTTAAAACTGCATGACCGCGATAACCATTTTGCTGTAACCTATCTTTCACCCCTTGTTCATGGTCAATAAATACCACAATGTCATTAACATTTAATCCTGCTGATTCCAACTTTCCTGCCCCTTCCATGACACTTTTGCCGCTGATGAGAATATCATCAACCACCACAACTGTTTCACCAGGATGAAAGTTACCCTCAATTACTCTCCGAGTTCCATGTGCCTTAACCTCTTTACGAGGAAAAATCATTGGACAATGAAGGCGCAAAGCTAAACCAGTCGCAGTAGGTAAAGAACCATAGGGAATACCTGCTAATCTATCAAAATTCAGGTTCTTCAAAATATCCTCATAAGCGGTGAGAACTTGATTAAAAACTTGGGGGTTGGAAATAATTTTGCGTAAGTCAATGTAATAAGGAAATATAGCTCCTGATGCTTGGACAAAGCTGCCAAACATAATACAGTCAATATCATAAAGTTGTAAAATCAAATCCTGTTGGGGGTGCTGATTTAGCAAACAAACATTAGAAAACCACACAGAACATGTGGAATTTTCGTGAATAATTTCAGCTTTGATTTGATTAATTTCTTGGCGTAGAGACTGGACTTCCTCAGATAACTGTGTGTTTACCAACATATCTTGAGGAACAGGAATTAGTAAACCATCACCGTTAGCATTTAAACCTGCTTCTAAAATTTGCTTCAGGTTCTGGCCTTCCGCCCAGATGCTACGCGCCATAATAATTCGTTCAGGCGCAATTGCTCGAATAAGTGCTAAAACTTCAGGATTTGTAGTTCCCACTTCCAAACCCAATTGTTCTGGAGTTCCCCAGGTTTTTGATTCTTTTACCACCTGTAAATAAAGGGGTGATTCGTTTGTAGGATATTGCTGTAAAGCTTCTGCACCTGGATTAGAAGTACAGCATAAAATAAATACCGCTTTATCAGGATAGACCAAAAAAGGTGCTACATGATCTTGCCCTGTATAGGGACTCAGAGTGATTGCATCCACTTGCCATTCTGTAAACACAGTCTGGGCAACGATGGTACTAGTATTTAAGTCACTGTGTTTGGCATCTAAAATAACTGGGATATGAGCTGGAATAGCTGCTAAAGTTTTGTACAGCAGTTCTAAACCGGGAATACCTAGCGCTTCGTAAAAGCCAAGTGTCGGTTTATAAGCACAAACGAAATCAGAAGTTTCAGCAATAATGAATTGTAACCATTTCTCCAAACCAGCCATGAGTTCTTCAGTATCATAACGCACAGGCATCATCTCTGGATTTGGATCAAGTCCTACAAATAGTAAGCTTTGATTTTGCAAAATATTGCGATTCAATTTATCAAAAAAGTTCATTTTTTTAGTTTAAAAAAAGATTGTTTATCAAAACATTGATTCTGTTAATTCAGTACCACCAGCTTTCTGCCCTAATCGAGAGTGAATTACAGCAAATAAGATAACCATTGGCACTGAGGAAAAGTGAACAATTCGCAATGCTTGCCAATCGCCAAATAAATCAACAATCCACGGAAATTGAGCAGGTTTATACATTCCTATTCCTGTTAATAACGCCAGCAGCAAAATAGGAATGATTGCCGTATAAGCAATCCGATGCCAAGCATAAATTAGACGTTTGGAATTTTGACTTTTTTGTAATGCTTTGAAGTCATTAGCACCGACAAACCGATGTCGCCAACGTCGGGTGATTAAAATGTAAATTCCATACCACAAGAGATTTAGCGAGAATAGCCACATTGCTGCAAAATGCCAGTGTCTACCTCCTGCAAGCCAACCTCCTAAAGTAAATATTGGAGGAATGTGCAAACCTGCACGTCCACCAAAAACAGGGTTGGCGTTGTAAATTTGTAATCCACTGGTAAGCATAATAAATAGACTAATGATGTTACACCAGTGGAAAATTTTGGCTCCTATTGGTTGATTGGGTAGCTTTCGAGTTTGAGAGGAGGTCGAAGTCATAGATTTTGACTGATAAAATTTGTTGTTTATCTGTCTTGGGTAAATAGTCCAGCAAATTTGGGGGTGGACATTACTCACCTTTATTTTCCCATCCTCTGACTCAGTATTCTGACATTGATGGTCTACCATCTGCTGTTTTAAATGTCAGTTTAGGTGTGGCTAAAGTTGTTTTAAGTTAAATTTTCAAAATTGGGCGATATCTACGATGGGCTATTGGGTAGCGTTGCTAAGATGCTGTACCCTGTTTTAGTGCCTACGATCAAAGATATTCTATCCAGTGTAGCTCTAGCGGCGATCGCTAATTGGACTGATTATGAAGGAAACATGGATTTCTGAGCGCCGCATGATTCAACTACCTGGATTAACTATTGATCGTCATATCTCAGCACCGAATGAGCTTGAATTCACGGGATGCAACTATCATCTGCTTTGTATCTTGTTAAGCGATCATAATCAACAAAAAATCACTCGCATCGGTGAACAAGAATCAGAAAAACCTCAAGCCAAAAGGGATTTCTGGATTTGTCCTGCAAAAATGTCGGGGCTTTGGGCATGGGAGAGTACCGATGAATCGCTGATGTTTGTGATTGATCCACTGTTTTTGGCTCGAACGGCAGAAGAAGTTGGTGGGCTGAATGAAAACAAGGTTGAATTGCTCACTAGGGTAAGTGCCCACGATCCACAGATTGAAGCGATCGCTCGTTTGTTTCAAGCAGAATTTGACACGGGTGGAATCGGTGGCCATCTTTATGCCGAATCGCTAGTACAGGTGTTGCTCGTTCACTTGCTGCGACAATACTGTGCATTTTCACTAAAAATGCAGCCCGATGTGGGAGGAATGCCTAATAATCGACTCCAGTCGGTGTTGGAATACATTCACAGCTATTTGGATCGACCGCTACATCTAGCTGAATTAGCAGAAATTGCGGGTATGAGTCAATATTATTTTTGCCGATTATTTAAGCAGTCAATGGGTGTAGCACCTTATCAATATGTACTTGGGCAACGAATGGAAAAAGCTAAAGAACTATTGCAACAAAGAAAATATGCGATCGCAGAAATTGCTCTCCTTGTTGGTTGTGCAGATCAAAGCCGCTTTACAAGACATTTTAAAAAATATGTCGGAGTCACACCCAGGATGTTTTTAAAGAAAAATTAGAATGGGTACATCTGATTTGGGAAGTTCTAAATTAGTCAGTACTCCTTTACTGATTACTGTTACAGTAGTCTGTTCGCAATAAAACAATAAATTGCATTCCATCACTTCCTCGCTCAAATGATTGCTGATACTGGAATCCCAATTTCTGCCATACCCGTATCGCACGCTTGTTGAATGCTGCGATCGTTACCCGCCGTAGGCATCGCAAGAATGACCTAAATCATGATTATATGTAGCAAGAAAAGTCTATCGTTTATCCAGTAGTACATTGTACCTTCATTTGTGGGATCTACGACTGATGAACACACACCAGTGAAAGCGATCAATTAAGGGTACACCAAAAAATTTTATGAGAAGAATTAGTCGGATTTTGCTTTCTATCGTTCTCGTCAGCACTGCTGTAGTTTCCGTAGCGGTAGATTGGAACGCGACTCACCTCTTTAACTCCGAATGGCATCCCCATGCTAAATTTCATGATGCAGTAATGCTGTGGTTACTGAGTGGCATGAGTATTGTGGCGCTGTGGTTACTATGGCGACGAACAACTGAACCTGATATCGGTTACACCGTGGCAATGTTAGTACCTGTGATCTTCTGGTCACCCTTTTTCTTTGTGACGCTAGTAATTCCTGGAACCAGTTTGCAAGCTGATCTTAAAGAACCTCCACCAATTATAGGAGGTATTCCCATTTATCCTAACGTTGCTGTTGCAACAGTCAGTGTTATTTTGGCGTTGATTGGCTATGGCTTGTACCGCGCTTCTAAGTCAGAAGCGAATAGTTTATGAACAGGTTAATCCTGGTTTTCGGTTTAGCATTGCTAATTAGTTTTCTGCCGAGTCAATCAGCTGTGGCTCACATTGGACATGGTAGCTTTCTGATGCAAAACCTGGCTCAGATGACCCTCTCTCCATCCTTAATGTTCAGTGGAATCGGCATCGCCCTGGTGGCTGGAGCCGGACACGCTCTTTCACCTGGACACGGAAAAACGATGGTAGCAGCATATCTCGTTGGTTCGCGGGGTACTCCTGGGCAAGCAGTTGTGCTAGGGCTTGTGACAACCGTTACCCACACAATCAGCGTTTTTGCACTGGGTATTTTAGCCTTATTATTATCTCAATATATTTTACCAGAGCAATTGTATCCATTTCTCAGTCTACTGAGCGGATTGATGGTCTGTAGTGTTGGTTTTTGGTTACTCGATCGCTATCTCAACCCTACACCAGAACATCATCATCACACTCACAATGATTCTGCTCATCATCATCATACTCACAACGATCGCCACCATTCTGGAAATTCTCAAGTTACGTTACAGTCTCTTTTAACTCTGGGAATCGCTGGTGGTCTAGTTCCTTGCCCGTCAGCACTGGTATTATTGTTGAGCGCGATCGCACTTCATCAAACTGCATACGGTTTAATCTTGGTATGTGCATTTAGTGTGGGATTAGCAATCGTACTAGTAACTATTGGTTTAGTCATTATCTATGCTCACCAATGGCTGAAGGGTTTTTCATGGGTTCAACCATTTCAGCAGTATACGCCGATAATTAGTGCGATCGCAGTAATTATTGTAGGAAGTGTACTCATGGCTTGTGCTGTAATTTAGGTGTAAAAAAGACAATACAGTTCAGTTCAGCTTGCAAAAAATAACACCTTGTGCCTAAGGTTAATTATTTAAAAACTGGCATGTTTTCTAATCGCGGTATACTGTCTTGCTGTTGTATTCATCTCAATTACTAACTCTGTGCCTTGACCTAATTGAGAATTACACTTAAGTTTACCTTGATGTTTTTCAACTATAATTTCTCGACTAATTGAAAGCCCCAGTCCCTTACCTTTACCTACTGGTTTAGTCGTAAAAAATGGTTCAAATATATGTTTTTGGATATGGAGAAGTATGCCTTTACCATTGTCAAAAATGCGAATTATGACTTTTTGTTTTTTCCCTAGTCGTTTGTCATTTACCCAAGGCTCATTACTATTGACCAATGATAAATGACTGCTAACGATTTCTGTATTAATCAAAATTTTGGGGGTAAAGGAATAATCATATTTCATCTTTTCTTCTAAGGCATCAATAGCATTAGTCAAGATGTTCATGAATACCTGATTTAGGTCACCAGGGTAACACTCGATTAAGGGCAATTCACCAAAGTTTTTAATTACTTCAATCCTGGCTCTATCAGGCTTTTCTTTCAGACGATGCTGCAAAATCCTCAGAACACTATCAAGTCCTTCATGCAAGTTAACCTTTTTCATTTGACCTTCGTCAGAGCTTGAAAAATTCCGTAAGGCGAAAACAATTTCTTTGACGCGCTCAGATCCGGCTCGCATTGACCACAGCAATTTTAAAAAGTCTGTCTTCACAAAACCAAGGTCGAGGCGTTGCAGATGTAAGGCAATAACTGGGGCGGGTGTGGGATAGTAATGTTGGTAAAGTTCAATGATTCTGATTAAGTCTTCAGCGTATTGACTGGCAGGATGAAGATTGCCGTAGATGAAGCTAACCGGATTGTTAATTTCGTTAGCCATATCTGCCACCAGTTGACCGAGATTAGCCATTTTCTGGTTTTGTAATAACTGCTTTTGGCTATATTTGAGTTCATCTAGGGTAATTTCTAGCTGCTGTGATTTTTCCTTAATTTGGTCTTCGCTAGACTGGCGTTGGGCAATTTCTGTTTGGAGTTGTTCAAATAGTTGGTATTGTTGAGTAGCGTAGGCGCAGCCCGTCGTAGACATCGCTTTATCCTGAGTAATATCCTTGTGCGTCCCCGCCATTCGTATTGGCTTCCCAAATTCATCCCACTGAAATACTTTGCCACAAGCCAGAATCCACTTCCACTCACCGGATTTAGTCAACATTCTGAATTCGACTTCAAACACAGGTGTGGATCCTTGGAGATAATCGTGTAATATCTGGCGAATTCTCGGTAAATCTTGTGGATGTACAAGTTGCTCAAAGGATTGATAATCGTTGTCGATTTCGTCTACTTCATATCCCACGATGCTTTTCCACTGGGGATCGTAATAAGTTTTATCAGTTACCAGATTCCAATCCCACAACCCTAAGCCACTGGCTATTAATGCCATTTGTAAGGCCGCTTGTGAGCTTTGACAAGCATCTAAATTTTCTGGAGATAAGTCTTTTTGTCCTTTTTGCAGTAATTCTGGTTCTGGGAAACTCTGGGAATCTTGTACTGCAAGTGGAGTTTCTGGTTCATGGGTAGCGGGTTCTTGGATATGCATAGCTGCTGGTACCGATGAGGAAGATATCCTGTAGCTCTCTCTACGCTGTCTTAGCACCCTGACGATCCAGTGATGGACAAATCGTCTACTTGGTTTATTGGGCTGTAACTTAGGTCAGAGATATATCAGCCCATATCATCAATTTGGATGGAATTTAGAAAAAGGTAAACAGACGAATGTAACCTCTGTTGCGATCGCAATGGCGATTTTTTAGAAAAAATAGCTACATTGTGTGCATCTACATTCTAAGATAAGTCTAAAAAAAGTAGTTCAAATCACATACAATTACCTAAAAACTCGGAAAAATTTGTAAAAAAAATTCTATGATTAAGTCACGTCAAATATTTGAGGATACAAAAAAATTGTCAAGACTTGTTTGTACCTTTTTTAGTCAGGGCTGGCTGCTATCTATACAAGGCAGGCTACATTGAGTTCCAAAGCATAATGGTGTGAGAAAGTTTCATGCTTAATTAGAGCCGATGAGTAATGACTATAGATGAAGTAGTTTTGCTACTAAAAGCCAGTCAAGCAACCGGTTTAACGACGCTCCAAGAGATCATATTGCGTTCTTCGTGGGAAGGAAAAACCTACACCAATATAGCCTGTGAAGCGCACTACAGCGAAGAATGTGTCAGGAAAATTGCTGCTCATTTATGGCAAGTACTGAGTTCTTTTTGCAAAGAACCGATAAATAAATCCAACTTCCGCCAGATTCTAGAAAATCACCATCTTAGTAAAGCGCATCAGCAGTTAGTTCAGGAATTCAACCGAGTAGCCACGGCGATATCCTTAGAATTCCCTAGTGAACCAGTATCCCTTAATTCCAGATTTTACATCTCTCGCCCGCCAATTGAAGAACTCGCCTACGCAGAAATAGTTGAACCAGGGAGTGTTATTTGCATCAAAGCACCCAAGAAGATGGGGAAAAGCTCTCTGATTTTGCGGTTGCTTGCACGCGCTAACAATCAAGGCTTTCGCACCGTGACGTTGGATTTTCAGCAAGCAGACAAAGCAGTATTTGAGAGTTTGGATAAATTTTTGCGCTGGTTCTGTGCCAATGTCAGTCGGGAGTTACAGCTAGAACCAAAACTCAATGATTATTGGGATGAAGATATTGGTAGCAAAGTCAGTTGCTCTATCTATTTCCAACAGTATTTACTGTCTGTGCTGGAAACTCCCCTTGTCTTGGTATTGAATGAGGTGGATTGGGTGTTTGAGCATCAAGAAATTGCTGGAGAATTGTTACCATTGGTGCGATCGTGGCATGAACGAGCCAAAGGGGTAGAAATTTGGCAAAAACTGCGTCTAGTTCTGGTTTATTCAACAGAAATACTTATTACTATAAAACTGACTCAATCGCCGTTTAATATTGGTTTGACAATTAATTTACCTCCTTTTACGAAAGAGCAGGTGCAGGATTTAGCACAACGTCACGGGTTGGATTGGACAGATGGGAAAGATGCCGAGAGTTTGATGGCAATAGTGGGAGGAAATCCTTTTTTAGTGAGGTTGGCTTTGTATCACCTTGTGGGTAAAGGGGGATTAGAACGGGATTTAGAACAGCTATTGCAACAAGCACCCACAAAAGCCGGAATTTATCACGAGTATTTAAGGCAGTATGTGTTAGCGCTACAAGATAAGCCAGAATTGGAAAATGCTTTTTATGAAGTGATTAACGCTACAAATTATGTGGCATTAGAGCTAAGATTGGCATGTAAATTACAGAGTATAGGGCTAATTAATGTAGAAGGTGATCGCAGTACTCCTGCGTGTGAATTATATCGTTTATATTTCCGACAATATCTGAAAACAAGCGAGAGTTTAAACAGCGGCTATTTTAACTGTGAGTTTAGGCTTGGCTAGCGTTATTTCTGCAAGAGAAACTGAGTCTGCAACTTTAGTTTATGCTGCTGAGTGAGGACTCTATTAAGCAAAATTACGTCATGTCTACGACGAGCGATCGCGTTATAGTTTAATATAGAAATTATAATCAAGTAAGGAACTTGAGTAATGGCTAGTGCGACCATCACGAGCAAAGGACAAATAACTATTCCTCAAGAAATTAGGGATTATCTTAATCTGGATATAGGTAGTAAGGTTGATTTTGTCATTGATGAAAATGGAACAGTCAAACTGATTCCCCTGAATGTTCCTATCCAAAGCTTGTCTGGGATTTTACATCGTCCGGGAATGAAAAGTGCAACTTTAGAAGAAATGGAAGCAGCAATCCAAGAAGGTTCAAGTGATTGGACTTGATACAAATATTTTAGTGCGTTACTTGACAAAAGATGATGAAAAGCAGTGGAAGCAAGCTGCTGAAATTATCGAAGGGGGAGAGCAATGTTTTGTTGCTAATATAGTTCTCTGTGAATTAGTCTGGGTTTTGCGCGGGAACCCTTATAAATTTAGTAAGGAAGAAATTAGTAATACCATAGACTTGATGCTGCAATGTTCGGTGTTTTAGTTAGAAAATCGCTCTATAGTTTATCAAGCATTACAGCGATTTAAGCAGGGAAGTGCAGATTTATCTGACTATTTAATTGGTGCGATCGCTCAAGATTCTGGTTGTAGTTCTATAGTAACTTTTGACAGAAAGTTGAGAAGCGAAAAGGGATTTGATTTATTTGAGTAATGCTTGTCTCTAAACCAGGCGATCGCCCCTTCTAGTTGAGAACACTAGGTTTTATCTTGATATTCTTTGACTTTGGCATATAAACTGGCAACTGTTTCTTCTGCAAACAGTTTTTCTTGAAGTTGTAAATAATCGCCTTCATCTAGTTTACAAGCTGCCCAAAATTTCATTACCTTCGATGGTTCTAAGTGGGTGAGTAAAACCTGCATCACTTCTTGTAAATTTTGTTGTTCGTCAATAACCCAATACGGTTCAGTTAAGGGCTAATTGTACAAAATTGTGGGTTTTCGAGTTTTCGAGACGCGATAAATTGCCGTCTCTACAAGTGTTTTGGTATTATCTGAACTATATTGGTCAATAACCTTAATTTTCATTTCATCCCTCCAAAATAAAATCAATTGGGTTGATTACCCTGAGGGTCATATAGCTTCTTCTACAACTTTCCCTAAAGAAAAGCGATCGCACTCATTCATCTCTAAACCACCAAAGGCGATCGCTTGTAGATTTACACTTCTTTTCTAGAGCGATGTCTCCGACGGGCTACGCCTACGCCAGCTTTCGGCTCAATGATATACCAAAATGAATGCGTGAATTACTCAAATGAGTAAGCAAACTGGGGTTTGAGAAAGTAAAAGCTTATTTTACTTGCGGAAAACACCAAAATGAGTAAGCAAACTGGGGTTTGAGAAAGCAAAAGCTCTATTTGCTTGCGGAAAACACTAAAATGAGTAAGCAAACTGGGGTTTGAGAAAGTAAAAGCTCATTTTGCTTGCGGGAAACACCAAAATGAGTAAGCAAACTGGAGTTTGAGAAAGTAAAAGCTCATTTTGAGTAAATGAAATGGCATTTTGAGTAAGTAATCCGGCATTTTTACTTAGTTCAATATGAATTTTAGTCTAGGCGATACCTTCTCTGCGAGACGCTACGCGAACGGTAAGCTTCGCTAACGCACTTTTCAGTTTGATCACGGTACGCTTTGCACAAAACTAGCTTATTCTGGATTTGGGGGGAGGCGATGCCTGCGGCGGGCTTCGCCTACGCGCAAATATGCTAAATTTTCACGAGTAGTAACAGTATTGGGATGATTCACGCCTAAATGTCGTTCATAAATATCCAAAGCTTGCAGATAAAAAGGTTCGGCTTCACTATATTTTTCTTGGGAGTAGTAGAGTCCTGCTAGATTGTTAAGGCTAGTGGCAACATCAGGATGTGACTCTCCCAACAGGCGTCGCCATAGTTCCAAAGCTTGTAGGTACAGGGTTTCTGCTTCGCTGTATCTTTCTTGGGAACAGTAGAGTCCTGCCAGGTTATGGAGGCTAGTGGCAACATTAGGATGTGACTCTCCCAGCAGGCTTCGCGTTAATTCCAAAGCTTGTAGTGACAGGGGTTCTGCTTCGCTGTATCTTTCTTGGGAACGGTAGAGTGCAGCCAGGTTGTTGAGGTTAAGTGCAACATTAGGGTGTGACTCTCCCAGCAGGCGTCGCCATAGTTCCAGAGCTTGTAAGTACAGAGGTTCGGCTTCACTGTATCTTCCTTGGGAGTGGTAGAGTAACCCCAGGTTGTTGAGGTTAAGTGCAACATTAGGATGTTCTTCTCCCAGTAGGCGTCGCGTTAGTTCCAAAGCTTGCAGAAACAGAGGTTCGGCTTCGCTGTATTTTCCTTGGGAGTAGTAGAGTTCTGCCAGGTTGTTGAGGTTAAGTGCAATATTAGGATGTTCTTCTCCCAGTAGGCGTCGCCATAGTTCCAAAGCTTGCAAGTACAGGGGTTCGGCTTCACTGTATCTTCCTTGGGAGTTGTATAGTGCAGCCAGGTTGTTGAGACCTTGTGCAACATTAGGATGTTCTCCTCCCAGGAAGCGTTGCCATAGTTCTAAAGCTCGCTTTAAAAAGGGTTCTGCTTCGCTGTATTTTCCTTGGAAGTAGTAGACTAACCCCAGGTTGTTGAGGCTAATGGCAACAGATGGATGTTCCTCTCCCAGTAGGCGTCGCGTTAGTTCCAATTCTTGCAAATACAGGAGTTCGGCTTCACTGTATCTTCCTTGGGAATTATATAGTGTAGCCAGGTTGTTGACACTAGTGGCAATATGTGAATGTTCTTCTCCGAAGCGTTTTTTACTGATTTCTAAACACTGCTCTAACCAAGGTAAAGCCTGGTCGTACAGTCCCTGACCATTGTAAAACCAAGCGTTACCGATAAAAGGCAAAATTAAATTTTTATCGCTGACGTATTGAATGAGATTGTTGGCGACTTCTGCTAGATGAGGTATGGCAGGGGTAACATCAGTGATTTGCTGAAGGGTAAGAGTGTAGGGAATCTCATTAGCAACTGCTACCATTACCCGACAAAGCGATCGCTTTAATTCTTCTGCCTGTTCTAAATCTGTAAGCTTATATTGAAAAAACTCTCTTAGCAGCTGATGCAGTTGGTAAATTCCTTCACCTTTACGCTGTAGCAAATGCAGTTTCAGCAAGGTATCATCTCTAATTTCCTCTAACTCTTCCTCGTCTTCATCTGGTAAACACTGTTCCACCAACTTCCAAGGTATAGGTGCGGCGGCAAATAAACTCAGCAAACAACCAAGCTGCTTGTCATTATCCTCTAATTCCTGCCAATTCAACTCAAAGGCAGCTAATACTCCTCCTTGTGCTGTCATATCGGCTTCTGGTTTAACAAGGGCGGGTTGTTCTAGTCGCTTTTTCTCCAACCGCCGCAACATCTCTGTTAAAGAGAGGTCTTGTTTTCGCGCCAAATATCGCCCGACTAATTCCAAACCTAAAGGCAAATATCCTAACCACTCACACAACTGATTTGCAACAGCCAATTCTTGCTCAATTCGCTGTGGTGTTTCTTTAAAAAATGACTTTAATAAATCCAGCGCTGCTTTTGCTTGCAAGACATCTAAAGATAATTGCTTAATAGATGCTCCTAAGTGTTGGCGCGTGGTAATCAACACTTTAAATCGAGAAGATGGCAAAGGTAGATAAGGCTTAACTTGTTGATATTCTCCAACATCGTCTAATACTAGCAGCACATTACCTTCGTGCCAAAGCCGAAAGCAGTATTGCACTTGGGCGAGTATATCAAAATCTTCTGGTGGGTTTAAGTCAAGCTGCGTTCTGGCAAACTGCACAACTTGAATTCCTACATCTCCAGCCTTTGCCAGCAACCAGCAAATTCCACCCCTGTAAGTTTTGCGGTGAGCCATTGCATATTGTAAGGCCAGTTCTGTTTTACCCAGTCCACCCATGCCAGCAATAGCTGCAATTACCACCTGATTATTTTCCTGCAACATCTCATGCACGATTTGCAGTTCATCTTCACGTCCAACAAACTTCACCACTCCACTTAGGGGAATATTCTCATAAAGCGTAGGCGTGGGTTTGGGTTTTGGATTGTTACGACGTTGCACGCCTGGTAATTTTTCTCTACAGCCTTGCCATTCTGCATCAAATTTCTGCAAGTTTCCTACTTTGTTGCCTTTGTCGCACCAAAGCGTTAGCCGAAAGTGCCAATCCTCCGAACCTCGCTTGTGTTCGCGCAAATCTTCCAGAATACCCAAAAATTCAATAAGTGCTTTTAGCGCTTCTCGAACTTGTTCTTTCTCTAAACCACCAAGTTCCGCTAATTCTCTCAAACTTGTCCTAACAATTACTTCCGTTTCTGACTTCCAGTTAGGCTCATTTATAAATTGAAATTTCTGGCTGTCTTCTAAACTGTAATCGGCATAAGCCAAAAACCTCTCTAACAGCTGCCTGACTCGCGCTTTGACATCATCACCATAGCTAACACGCGCCATAGGTCACTATTGCTCAATTTTGCGACAAAGTTTGGGGAATCCCCAAACTAAATCTATCATCCCCAAACTCAAACTACTAGATATTCAAGCATTACAGCCAACAGACAACTACTTTTGCTTGCACGTACTACCCCAAATTTATCGTTCCTTCAGTGTTAAAGGTGAAGCGAATGAAGGCAACGAAATCCGTCAACATTGAGAAGCTGGTGACAGTTTTGTTATTTGTAATTCCCCTAATTGCAGACTGCTTAATGCCAGGTTCAGGTCTTGTCATTGAATTGGTATTCCTGATTTGGGAATTGCTGGAACCAGAGGAGACAAAGGAGGATGATTTAAAAGAATAAGCGGGAAATGTGACATTTTGCACTGCAACAAACCCTTACCCGCAGCCCCATTCCTTACAATGGAATGGGGTTTTATTCACTTTCCTTCTTCAGGGAATCTCAAAGTCAACACACCAACTGATGCATGATACCCAACTGCTACCTCGGATTAATGCCACAGCCAAGAGAGAAAATGGTAAACAATATTATGTAGATGCCAAGGGAAATCGCTTTCCCAGCGTGACTACAATACTTAATGCCACCAAATCACAAGCAGACAGAGACAGATTATTAAACTGGAAAGCGCGTGTTGGTACAGAAGAAGCTACCCGCATTTCTACAACTGCTAGTCGTCGGGGAACCCAAACACACAAACAAATTGAGCGCTACCTCCTTGGTCAAAACCCTGTTTGTCCCGAAGCCAGTCGCCCTTATTGGGAGAGTATCAAGCCAGTTTTAGAACAAATCGACACTGTTAGACTCGTGGAAGGCTCTGTTTTTCATCATGATTTGGGTTATTCTGGCAAAGTTGATTGTATTGCTAGCTATCAAGGTATTCCCTGTATTTGCGAGTGGAAAACAGCAGACAAACCCAAAGGCTCAATTGAGCATTTATATGAACATCCACTGCAACTTACGGCATACATAGGAGCAGCTAACGAGTATTATGGAGATTATGGTATTCAGTTAAAGCACGCTCTCTTGGTAGTAGCGATTCCAGAAATGCCAGCTGAGGTATTTTGGTTTGAATCAGCAGTCATAAAAGATTACTGGGAGCAGTGGGAAAAAAGAGTCGCCCAGTATTGGGAACACAAAAGTGTTTGGGGTTAGTCAGTGGCATTGCAAAGAATACGCTTGGGTTAAAGCCAAAAAACAAAACCAGCGTAGGTTGGGTTGAGGAACGAAACCCAACATTTTTTGTGGTTTGTTGGGTTTCACTTCGTTCAACCCAACCTACAAATATCTGAGTATTGGGAACGCAGAAGTGTTTGGGGTTAGTCAGTGGCATTGCAGAGAAGTTTTTAGCAGATATGGAAATTTCCCAATTTAAAGCTAGAAGCAATTATTAATAATTAAAGTAAAGGAGTCAGCAATCGAGAGACTCTTACAGCTAACTTGAACCAAAAAGGTTTTTTATCGTACTCATTAAGATCAACAGCAACACAAACAGCTAAATCATCCTCTAACATCTTTTTCACACTTTGGACAAACCCAGGCTCAGTAACAAAACCCATAACTTCAAAGTTGAGAGAAAAAGAGCGATTATCTAAGTTAACAGTTCCTACCCCTGCTATATTCTCATCAATGGCTATAATTTTCTGGTGCATAAACCCATTTTTGTAACGATACAACTTGATACCGATTCTTTCCATTTCGGTGTAGTAAGAGAAGGAACATAAATAAACAAATAAATGATCGGGTCGATTTGGTAAGATAATTCGCACATCGACACCTCGCATTGCTGCCAGTTTTAAGGCTGACAATGTTGCCTCGTCCGGCACAAAATATGGACTAGCAATCCAGAGGTGAGTTTGAGCTTGATTAATTAATTCCACGAAAAAAAGCTTACAAGCTGGTAGCGAATCTGCTGGGCCTGTAGGAAGAATGAATGCAGTTTGATTAGTTTCCCGATTAATCTTTACCTGCCAGTTAACTTCGAGAAGTTTTCGAGTCGCCCAATACCAATCTCGCACAAAGGAGTTTTGTAGACTTTGTACAGTTGGGCCTTCGAGCATCATGTGGGTATCACGCCAGGGACTCAAGCGAGGATTTCTTCCTAAATATTCGTCACCAATATTCAGCCCACCTACAAATGCTATTTCTCCATCCACCACCAGAATTTTCCGATGATTGCGAAAATTAAATTGGAAGCGATTACCCTGACCTTGGGTGGTGTTAAATGCACTTATTGCAATTCCATGCTGTTGTAGAGACTGGATATAAGAGCGAGATAGTTTCTTTGAACCAATTTCATCGTAGAGAACGTAGATATTTATTCCTTCCTTGGCTTTAGCAATCAATGCTTTTTTAAACTCATTACCTGATTGGTCATCGTTAACAGTATAGGATTGCAACAGAATATAAGTTGTCGCCGATGCAATCTTTTTCAGCATTGCTTCATAGGTTTGCTGACCATCAATCAGTAATTCGGCAGCATTGCCTGATGTGAATGAAATTTCTGTAAAAGCCTCCGCTAATGGTTGCAACTCGGCTAGATTATCTGGTGGCGCAACCTGAAATTTAATAAGTTCACTATAAGTCTCATGAACAAGCTTGTAATGTTGTGCATAGACTGAACGCAGTGTTTCAGCATATCCATGAAATTTAGTTCTTCCTAAAATCCAATACAACGGAATCGCTAGCCAGGGGAAGGTAATTAAAGAAATGCTCCAAGCAATTGCCCCTTGGGAAGAACGCACATTCATCACTGCATGGGCTGCATGTGCAACTCCCACGATATGAATAAAAACTGTAGCTGTGCTAAAAATAGCTAGAACACCACCGTCTACAAGCATCTTAATTTTTTTGAGTATTGGTATAAGTAAATTCTGCCAGCAATGGTTTGTGATCGGATGAACAAATTTTGTCTAGCACCTTAGCACTGGCTTTCTTGGCAGTGAGATTTCGATAAAAGATATGATCTAAAGGGGGTGATAACAGGAAGCGTTTAATTTTCTCCTTTTCGTGAGGTGCGAAAATTACTGGCGTTAATCCCAAGTGAGTTGTTACTTGATTGAGGATAACTGCTCTTTTTTGACTCCAAGTATTGAAATCTCCTGAAAATATTAGTGGCCCACGATGTGTAGATAACGCTAGCTCTAATTCTTTTAGTTGTATTTTAAATTTATTTAAATCTACAAAATTGATCAGATGACTATTTATTGTCAGAAGAGTTGTGCTTTTATCAGATAGCAGATACTCAGTAACTAAAGAAATTTTAGGAGTTTTAACAATCGGCTCATAATGTTTAGTAGTTATAACTTTTTTTGTAAGTGGGCTGATTGTAGCTGCTGTTAAAATTCCCGAATAGCTTTGATGATGAATATCTACAAAGTTAGGTGCAAAATTCCAATTCATTTTCAGCCAGTTTTTTAATTGATCTGGTTCTAGCCTTAGGGAAAACTCTTGTAAAAATATGAGGTTAGGTTGGTAAGTTTCAATTATTGTTGAAAAATCTTTTAACCAAGTTTTATTATAGTTTTGTTTAGCAATATTCCAACTGAGAACTTTAATTGAGTTACTATTAATTTCTCTTTGGAGGGAATGATTTTTATCAATTGTGAGTTCTTGTAAACGAAGAAATCTATAAGATGGAACAAATTTGGTAACGAGAGTGTTTACGTGTTCTTGAATATTAGACATCACTATCAATCCATTACAGCTAATACAGCTTTCGGCAATAATTTATCTTTAAACCAAACAATCCTGGCGGGGACATCATTTAATTTTACTCCCGCCTTTTCTAAATTAAGTCGCTCGGAAATTGCCAAAATTAAGTCATCACGTCCAGCCCGCCGCACCTGAGAAAACTTCTTTTGTAAATATTCTGGTCGCCAATAACCAACAATTTCTAATAAGAAGGTACGTCCATCACCATGTACTAAGCGAAAATCCGGAATCATCACACTACCGGGGATTGGTATCAAATCAACTTCTCGCTCTAACGCCCAACCACTTTTTAAAGCATCCCATTTATCAGCAAATGATGCTTCTAGCATACTATCGTAGGGCTTACCTGGCGGATAGTGAGATACCAAACCACATTCGGAATTGAGAGTAAAACGTCCAGTTTTCCAAGTATTTGTATAAGCGTCACGGGTTTGGAGAATGGACGAAAGGCTCCATTTAGTAACGTGAAGTAAAGCGGGAATAAGTTTAGCGATCGCTAACCCATATCGCGTACTAGGATTAAACAAACTCGTCGGCCCGTCAATGGTAATTGTAAACCCGTGGTCAGCATCACCTTCAATATAAGCCATCAATTGAAACAACTTTAAATAGCGAAATAACAGCTTATATTCACCTGGAACATTCCGGTGAGCATTTAATACAAGTTGACTGGCTTTATAAAATACTCCCTGCACCTGAGATAAGTTATATCGATTTAACAAATCTGACGCTGTTGGTGCATCAAAAACAGTCAAAATCTTATTCTCAGATAAATCAGCATAGAGTCCATTACGAACCTGTTCTAATAAAACTTCTCGCTCAAGTTCTTGAGTTAACTCATCAGCAATTTTACTCAGAGTAACTTGGGTTGATTCTCGACTAGAAACAGACTTTGCAGCTAGCGAAAACACCCGTTCTCTTAACATTTGTGGTTCCAGCGGACTAACCACCTCAAAAGTGCAAAAACTGCTTTTGAGAATATAAGCTAATCCCCGCTTCACCCGATAATCTGTAGAATCTCCTTCAAAATCAGTCAGTTGTCGCTCAAGCACACCTTGAGTCTTCCCCACTGCTGATTGAAAATAATTAATTAACTCAATCGCCAACTCCGAAGTTTTCTGATCAATCTTCAGTCTCTTCGGGATGATCTCCTCGCCGTTTTGGCGATGCATCAGTAAGTCTGTCGGTAACATCTGAATTTTGGATTTTAGATTTTGAACTTCCGGTTGAATAATTAATTTCTAACTGTTCCGCAGCCTTCAAACTCCTTTCCTTCCCACTCCCATACACAACCTGTAACTTCCCTTTCTTCTCTTGTTCTTCCCCTGTTCTCCCTGCCTTTCTCTCCCCTCTCCGCCTAGCCGAAGTGCCTTCTTCACTTGTATCCTCCGCCACCACCTCATATAAAATCGCCTGTTTATTCTCAATATTCCCCTTCCGCAAAACCCTACCCAATCGCTGAGTATACTCCCTAGCCGAACCTGTTCCCGATAAAATAATCGCTACAGAAGCCGCAGGTACATCAACCCCCTCATTCAACACATGAGAAGCAACCAAAGTATTATATTTACCCTCTCGAAACTTTGTTAATATCTCATGGCGTTCCTTCACAGGAGTTTGATGAGTAATTGCCGGAATTAGCAACTCTTGAGAAATGCGGTAAACTGTCGCATTATCAGCAGTAAAAATCAAAATTCTTGCCGGATAATGTTCTGCCAATAAATTAACCAGAATTCGCAATTTACCATCAGTACCCAAAGCGATATCTTTCGCTTCTCGGTGCGCTAACATCGCTCTCCGTCCAGATTGCGATCGCGCACTCATTTGCACGAACATTTGCCAACCTTGCAAACTCCCTAAAGAAATCTTGGATTGCTTCAAAAAGTCGTTGCGGGTTTGAATTAACTGGTTGTATCTTTCCCGCTCAAGTTGCGATAACTTTACCTTAATTTGGACAATTTCATGTTCTGCTAACGCCTTCCCCGCCAAATCTTCAGCGCGTTTGCGATATACTTCTTGGCCAATGAGGATATTTAAGTCAGCGTGTTTACCATCGGTGCGTTCTGGTGTCGCGGAGAGTCCCAGGCGATAAGGTGCGATCGCATATTCAGCAATCACCCGATTAAAATCTGTGGGTAAATGATGACATTCATCAAAAACCATTAACGCATATTGATTTCCCAACGTCTCAGCGTGAATTGCTGCACTATCATAAGTTGCAACGAGAATGGCTGTTCTATCCCGCGAACCACCTCCCAGCAATCCCACCTCAGCATCGGGGAAAGCCGCCACCAAGTGTGCATACCACTGATGCATTAAATCCAAAGTTGGCACTACAATCAGCGTCGTGCGCGGCGTTGACTGCATCGCCATTTGCGCCAAATAAGTCTTTCCCGCCGCCGTAGGAAGCACAACAACCCCTTGTCTACCCGCCAGTTTCCAAGCCGCTAGCGCCTCAGTCTGGTGGGGATAGGGTTCCATTTCCAGGCTGGGAACCAAATCTACGGGATAAAATTCCTTCGCCTCATCGATAAAACTCACATCTTCTGCTTGTAGTGCTTCTACTAGCGATCGGTATCTAATTGCGGGAATGCGGAATTTTTCAACTCTATCATCCCATGTGGCGTAGTCCATCCAACCTTTGCCGCGTGGTGGTGGATGCAAAATTAATGTGCCACGATCAAAATTTAGTGTAGGGGTACGAGCCATGAGTATTGGGCATTGGGCATTGGGTATTGGGTGTTGGGCATCGGGCATTGAGCATTGGGCATTGGTAATTATTTCCATTCGCCATGCCCCATGCGCTATGCTCCATTCCCTAGTCCTTTGATTACTAATAACGCAAAAAGTGCATGATTCATCCAACTAACTCCGATAAAACCCAACTAGATGTGCTCATTCGTCATGGAATGTCTGATCGGCAAACCAACAATAACCTTACCGAATCCTACAAAGAACAAAGATAAAGCTTTCTGCTGAAACGCCTGCAATTGCAGGTGCAGATTATGCTAATTATTTTCTTAATTCTGATTCTTTTTCTATTTGCGTAATCTTACAATTACAAGGCAAGATACAGTTTTTAAGATGGGTTTATTACTAAAAATAATCAATTTTATTTATTGGGTTTTATGTAAAATTTCTATTGATTGCCACCATCCTAAACTTAATTTTTTTGAGTTTAGGATGGTCTGTAACTTGTGTTCTTCAAATTCATATATCTTTGCTGTTTAACGATCTATAATCTAAAAGCAATATTTGGACTCTAATGTTTCTCACTCAGGCTACAATCATTCCAGTCCAATGGTGGATACATTTCCTTTCGCATCCGTATTGGCATTAGTACAGGGTCAGTAGTAGCAGGGGTGATTGGGCTGAAAAAGTTTGCTTACGACCTTTGGGGAGATACAGTAAATACTGCTAGTAGAATGGAATCACACGGTATAGCAGGTAGTATCCAGGTTTGTGAAGCAAGTTATCAGCTTTTAAAGGATAAGTACTTATTGGAGAAATGAGGTTTAATTAAGGTTAAAGGTAAAGGTGAAATGATGACTTATATAC
Organism: Nostoc sp. ChiQUE02; assembly: GCF_034531305.2. Taxonomy (NCBI): domain Bacteria; kingdom Bacillati; phylum Cyanobacteriota; class Cyanophyceae; order Nostocales; family Nostocaceae; genus Nostoc; species Nostoc sp. ChiQUE02. The sequence continues at coordinate 67,628 of NZ_JAVRBN020000008.1, read as the reverse complement.
TACTAAAGGAAATTAATTTAAAACTTTAATCAGTCTATACTTTTTGACAGAGACTCAAAAACAAAATATATAATTAGAGCAACAATTATCAGGTTATTTAACCTTTGCTAAAACTAAGTTTTACTACTTTAGATAGATTCGCAGCAACTAACTGCTTAAATGTGTATTTTTCCGATGCATAATAGGTGTTGAGCGATGTCTACGACGGGCTACGCTTACGCAATGTCTAGCTGATTTTGGGAATAATCCTTTAGCTAGCTGCAAAAAGGAGAAGCCACATTGAAAGGAACACGTTTCCTTCTAGCGCACTATGCTGTAACGTTATTGGCTGTTGGTAGCGCATTGCTACTAACACTACTGCTACAGCCACTACTGGAACCAACTATTTTCCTGCTATTTTTTGCTGCCGTGGCGGTTAGTGCCTGGTATGGCGGCATGAAAACAGGGTTACTGGCTACTGCTTTGTCTATTTTAGCCGTTAGCTACTTTTTCTTAGAGCCAGTGTTTTCGCTCTTTATTGATAATTTAGACAGCATAGTGCGGTTAGGCTTGTTTGTGCTGGTGACAATACTGATAAGCTTGCTGAACTCAGAGTTAAACACTGCCAAACAACATCTTCAAATGAGTTTGCAGAAGCTACAGGTGAGCGAGGCAAGGTTTAGAAGGTTGGTAGATTCCAACATCATTGGGGTAATTGTAGCTAATCTGGACGGGGCGATCGCAGAGGCAAATGATGCTTTTTTACGAATGGTAGGTTATTCGCAGGAGGATTTGCTAGCAGGGCTTCGATGGCGCGACATGATACCACCAGAATATATTGAAGCTAACAACAGTGCGATCGCAGAACTCACCACTAAAGGCGTGTGTCAGCCCTTTGAGAACGAATACATCTGCAAAAATGGCAGCCGCATTCCCATCTTATTAGGTTCTGCCTCGTTAGAAAATAATCCAGATGATGTTATTTCTTTTGTACTGGATTTAAGCAAACGTAAACAAGTAGAGCTTGCCCTTTGCAAAAGCGAAGAACGCTACCGCGCTTTTTTAGAGCAGAGTTCAGAAGGTATTTGGTGCATCGAACTGGAAGTACCAATTTCAGCAGATTGTCCCGAAGATGAACAAATTCAACATTTTTACCAATATGTTTACTTAGCAGAATGCAACAATGTTATGGCGCAGATGTATGGCTGTTCTCGTGCCGAAGAAATTATCGGTGTCAGACTAGGAGACTTTCTTATTCCCTCCGATCCACATAATATTGCATACCTGCGTAATTTTATCCGTTCTAACTACCGACTAATTGATGCAGAATCCCACGAAATAGATAAGCAAGGTAATTCCAAATATTTTTTGAATAATCTGGTGGGAATTGTCGAAAATGGTCTTTTAGTCGGAGCGTGGGGAACTCAACGCGACATCACAGAACGCAAGCGAGCAGAAGCAACACTGCGCCAACGAGAAGATGAACTGCGCCTAATTACAAATGCTGTGCCCGTACAGATTTCCTATGTTGATATCCAGCAGCATTATCGCTTTAATAACAAGGGATATGAAGACTGGTTTGGGCTTCCTGCTTCCGAAATTTCTGGTAAACACATTAAAGAAATTTTAGGAGAGCCAGTTTATCAGTCGATTCTTCCTTATGTAGAAACGGTACTTTCAGGAGAGCAAGTAACTTACGAAACCCAATTACCCCATAAAGATGGTACAAACCATTACGTGAATGTCACTTACGTTCCCCAGTTCAGTCAGCAAGGGAAAGTTGAAGGATTTGTTGCTCTAATCAACGATATTACACTTCACAAGTTAGCAGAAGCAGCTCTCAAACATAGTGAGAAACGGTTAAAGATACTCACCGAAAAAGTCCGGGTGATTCCTTGGGAGGTAAATGCCACTAGCGGGAATTTTACCTATGTAGGGCCGCAAACCTTTGATATTCTTGGCTATCCATTGTCAGACTGGTACATCGATGATTTCTGGGCAAAACACATGCATCCAGAAGATGCGGAGTGGGCTATCCAGTATTGCCAAGAATCTTCTCTATCACTGAATAATTACGAATTTGAATACAGAATGTTGGCTGCTGATGGCAGAGTTGTATGGTTGCATGACATTGTGAATGTGGTGCGGGATGAAAATGGGCCGCAGCTACTACATGGATTCATGATTGACATTACCGATCGCAAGCAAGCAGAACAAGAACGCGAACACCTGCTTGAGCGCGAACAAGCAGCACGCGCTGATGCAGAAGCTGCAAACCGCATGAAGGATGAGTTTCTTGCCACACTCTCCCACGAACTCCGTACACCCCTAAACGCTATACTGGGCTGGACGCAGCTACTTAGGACTCGCAAGTTTGATGAGGCTACTACTGGTCGGGCACTAGAGACTATTGAGCGTAACACTAGATCCCTGGCGCAATTGATTGAAGATGTTTTAGATGTCTCGCGGATTATTAGAGGCACACTTCATCTAAGTATGCAACAAATAAAACTTGTACCACTTATAGAGGCGGCAATCGATACTGTGTACCCAGCAGCCCAGGCCAAAGAAATTAGCATCAACTGTAGATTCGACCCGGAAGTAGGGGTAGTTGTGGGAGATGCCAACCGCTTGCAACAGATTGTGTGGAATTTGCTCTCCAACGCTGTCAAGTTTACACCCAAGGGCGGAAAAGTTGATGTGCAATTAGTGCACATTGAATCCTGTGTGCAAATTCGGGTGAGTGATACGGGAGGGGGAATTGCTGCCGAATTCTTACCCCATGTATTTGAACGCTTTCGTCAAGCTGACAGTTCCAGCACACGATCGCATGGTGGACTAGGATTAGGGTTAGCGATCGTCCGTCACTTGGTAGAATTACACGGTGGCACAGTCTCTGCCGAAAGTGCAGGAATTGGACAGGGGGCGATATTCGTTGTCAGTCTGCCAATTAAAGCTATTTAGGAACTTGCGAGGATGGGCGGGAAATCTCGGTAGCGGAGGCTTGTTTAATGGGAAATTATAGAGAATTGGTATGAAGGATTTAGCATTGCGATCGCTGTCAGATTAACGTGACATTGTTGCAATTCTCTATACAAAAATTTCTAAGTTTCTATTAATTTTTGGTGAAGTTACCTCAAATACCCAAGGTTTAGCGGTATTATTTACCAATTGTCTTTAATAAAAGTTACCAATCAATCGGGTGCTGTCTCCATACCTTTACTTTTCAGCGGTGATGGAGGCGATTTTGCTTTGTCAAAAAAAGTGATGAATTAAAAAATATGTATGGAAAGCTTTTTGCCGGGCAGTAACGCTGTCCCTGGATTGAGTGCGCCCAAACTAGAAATAAACTGTTCGCCGCACTTCATACCCTGGTTGCAAACGCAGTTTGTTAGCTTGGCTTTCACTACCTATCAAACTAATCGTCTGTTTTTCATCGGTTGCAATGAGCAAGGGCGAGTAGCTGCTCGCGAGCGATTGTTTGATAAACCAATGGGAATGTATGCATCAAACAACAGTATATATGTTAGCACGCGTTATCAAATTTGGCGATTTGAAAATTTACTCAAACCAGGAGAAATCTATCAACAAAGCGATCGCCTCTACATCCCTCGCACGGCATACACCACTGGCGATTTGAATGTTCATGATGTCGTGCTGGATGATGCAGAAAAGATTGTATTTGTCAACACAGATTTTAGTTGCCTGGCTACCATCAGCAACGACTACAGCTTTGTTCCCCTGTGGCAACCGCCGTTTATTTCCAAGCTAGCCGCCGAAGACCGTTGTCACCTCAATGGGTTAGCGTTGCGCGATGGCAAACCAAGATACGTCACCGCCTGTAGCACCACCGACACCGCCGCAGGCTGGCGTAACCACCGAGTAGGTGGTGGTGTAGTAATTGATGTGCAAACCAACGACATCATTGCCACTGGGTTATCCATGCCCCACTCACCCCGCTGGTATCAGGGTAAACTGTGGCTGTTGAATGCGGGGACAGGAGATTTCGGATACCTGGATGATGGCAAATTTGTACCTGATACCTTCTGTCCTGGGTTTGTGCGGGGGCTGGCATTTTGGCAAAACTTCGCCATTGTGGGGCTATCGAAATTGCGATCGCCTACCTTTAGCGGACTACCTCTAGAAGAGAGGCTGACTACTCTAGGCACGACTTCCCAGTGTGGGCTAATGGTAATTGACATCAACACTGGGAATACAGTCCATTGGCTGCACTTAGATGGGGTAGTTGAAGAACTCTTTGATGTAGTAGTGCTACCGAGTGTGCGTCAACCCCAGTGCTTGGACTTCCAGTCAGAGGATATCGAACGCCTAGTCACCTTTCCCGGTTCTGGTGGCATTGTCACCACTAAACCCACGGCAAAACGCCCTAGTGCAGCAGGAAAAGCACCCATCGCTGGCTTGCCTCGCCAATTGTGGGAAAACGCTAATACCACAGCATCGCCATCCAACACCGAAGATTCCCCCCATCCCTCCAAATACCAACGCGTCTATCACCTGACAGCCAGCAGCCTAGCTGGTTACGATGCCTTTACTTTTCCCAGTTTGCAGCAAAGGTGGCAAACCCAACCCCAACGGGGTGAATTGGTGGGCATCTCGGCATCCCTGGCGGGGGAAATGGTGGGATTTGCCATTAATGCCTTGCAGGGGTTGGGGCAGATGGAACAAGCGATCGCAGCCTATCAAAAACTGCTAGCAATAAACCCCAACGTTGCCCAAGCACACTGCAATCTAGGCACAATCTGGCAGATTCAGGGGAAGACAAAGAAAGCGATCGCTGCCGATCGACGGGTAATTCAACTCAAGCCCAATCTGGCGGCAGCGCAGCAAAATCTCACGAATCTGCTCACTCCTGTGGGGGAACCATGAACCTCACGATTCCTCCCAACTGCGCTCGTGCAGGGCAATTCGCCAGGCCTCCTCCCTTCCCCCCAGTTGGCTTAAGCCCCGTGACACCTGGCATCTGTTCGAGTCGTAGCGTGCTCGTCTAGCCGCCATTCGCGGGCAACCCTGGGACAAGCAATCCCAATGTGGGTCGTGCGCCCAACCGAACTGACCTTAAAACATCACATCTGGAGTAAATTACCATGACAGACCCAAACTTTGCTGCCCCCATTACTAACCCCTTTGGTTTTCCCGGAGACCAAATCTATCTCGATGCTGCCTTTGGCGATATTGACAATGATGGCGATTTCGATCTATTTACTAATGGTTTAGATGGCATCACCAAATACTACCAGAACACAGGCAGCGCCACCGCACCTGTCTTTGCTGCTCCGGTAGCCAATCCCTTTGGGCTACCCGACATTGGACTGATTGCCACGATCGCCCTTGCCGACCTCAACAACGACGGGAAACTGGACGTTTTCCTCCAGTCCTATGTGGCCAACGGTGTTATCAATTACTTCCAAAACATCGGTACTGCCAGCACCCCTGCGTTTGGGACTGGGGTAGCCATCGCCAGCACTGGAGACGATTATGCTGCTACGCCTACCTTTGGTGATATTGACAATGATGGTGACCTGGATCTCTTTAGTGGGCATGGTGATGGTAATTTCCGGTACTTCCAAAATATTGGCACGGCCAGCAATCCCGTCTTTGCCTCTGCCGTAATCAATCCCTTTGGGTTAACCGATGCTGGAGACATCACCAAACCTACGTTGGGCGATGTTGACAATGATGGAGATCTGGATCTCTTAGTCGGTGAAAGTGCCAATCAATCCCTCAAATATTTCGAGAATATTGGCACTGCCAAAGCTCCCGCTTTTGCTCCGTTGAAAACCAATCCGTTTGGGCTAAGTGCTGACGATTACCCTGAACCCAATTTGGTTGATATTGATGGCGATGGCGACCTGGATGTTTTTGAAGCACAGGCTGGAGGTCAACTTCGGTTCTTCCGCAACGACCTTATCCCACCACCCAATACCCCTCCTAATGCGGTCAACGATAGCTTTACCATCGGTGAAAACACTGTGCTTAACGGCAACGTTCTTGCCGCCAACCCCACCACCCCCGACAGCGACCCCGATAGCAACCCCCTGACGGTAACAGCAGTCAACGGCAGTGCTACTAATGTTAGTAATCAAATTAACTTGGGCAATGGTAAACTCACGGTGAATGCCAACGGCACTTTTACCTTTGACCCCACCAATGGCACTACTGCCCTGACAGATGGCTACGATTATTTACCTCAAGGAGCCACTGCCGACGCATCCTTTAGCTACACCATCAGCGATGGTAACGGTGGTACAGCTAGCGCCACTGCGACCATTACAATTAATGGCGTCAATGATACCGCCACCATCACAGGCACAGCCACAGGCGCAGTCACCGAAGATGCCACTACACCCAATTTAACCGCCACGGGTGCATTAACTGTCGCTGATGTTGATACTGGTGAAAACAAATTTAACACTAACGTCACCTCATCTGTCGGCAACTTGGGTAGCCTGAGCATCACAAATGGAGGTGCTTTCACTTACACAGTTGCCAACAGTGCCGTGCAATTCTTGGGTGCAGGCGTCACCAAAACCGAAACCTTCACCGTGAAATCTGTTGACGGTACAGACAGCCAGGATATCACCGTGACGATTACTGGGGTGAATGACACCGCCAGCATCATAGGTACAGCCACAGGTGCAGTCACCGAAGATTTGAATGTCGTCAGCGGCAACCTCACCACCACAGACAGCTTAAGCGTTGATGATGTCGATACCGGGGAGAACAAGTTTAAAACCACCGTTACCTCCGCCACTGGCAACCTGGGCAGCCTCAGCATCACCGATACTGGAAATTGGAACTACAGCGTTGCCAACAGTGCAGTGCAATTTTTGGGTGCAGGTGTCATTAAAAATGAAACCTTCACCGTGCAATCTCTTGACGGTACTGCCAGCCAAGAGATCGCTGTCACCATCAACGGTGTCAACGATAACCCAGTTGCAGGCACAGACTCCTTACTCGCTACCCAAGGCAGGCCGCTGAACATTTCTGTCACCACCCTACTTGCCAATGACAGCGATGTGGATACTGGCGATGTGTTATCGATTACTGGAGCGAGTAGCCCAGTGGGTGGCAGTGTCACATTCAATAATAACGGCACGCCTGCCAACACTGCTGATGATTTTATCACCTTTAATCCCACCAGCAGCGGCAATGGTAGCTTTAAATACACCCTCAGCGATGGCAAAGGCGGCATCACCCAAGGCACTGTGAACCTGCTAGTTGGCACTCGCCAATTTGGTGGTAACGGCACAGACAGCCTTACTGGCAATGACGGGCCTGATTACCTCGATGGCGGCAATGGCAAAGATACCCTCAATGGTGGATTGGGTAATGATATTCTCCTGGGTCGTAACGGTGATGACTTGTTAATCGGCGGTGCTGGTGCTGAGACTCTAACTGGCGGTAATGGATCTGATACTTTCCGCTTTGCTTTGGCTGATTCGCTGCTAAGTAATTTTGACCGCATCACCGACTTGCAAATCGGCACTGACCGCATTGACGGCCCTACTGCTGTCAGTGCTGCTAATCTCAAGGAACTGGGGACGGTGACCAGTCTGGATGCCGCAGGTGTGGGGGCGTTGTTGACTAATAGCAACTTTGTGGCTAATGGCGCTACCACCTTTAGCTTTGGTACGCGCACCTTCCTAGCATTGAATAATGGCACGGCTGGTTTCCAAGAAAACAGCGATGCGGTGATTGAGATTACCGGGTTTAGCGGTAGCTTGACTAATTTGGCAATTGTTTAAGTCTACTAAGGCGATCGCACTTTGGGGAAACTTGAGGGGCGATCGCAAAGTATTGTTGATCATGGGTCGGTGCGTTGCGCCAAGCGCAACGCACCCTACAACAGAAGTCTAAGTGAAAATGGAGCGATCGCCATAAAAGAAAAACTTGAGGTGCGTTAGCGTAGCTTACCGTACCCCTACGGGGAAGCAAGCTACGCGTAGCGTCTCGCAGAGAAGGTATCGCTCTATTCTTAAATATTTGGTGCGTTACGCTCCAATACGGTTCAGTTAAGGAAAATTGTAGGTTGGGTTAAGCAAAGCGCAACCCAACAAAGCCCCGAAAATGTTGGGTTTCGTTCCTCAACCCAACCTACAATTTTCAAGGTTTTTGGCGCTAACTGAACCGTATTGCGTTACGCTCTACTTCCAAGAGCTTCCGTCTTCCCTGTAGTAGCTCCCGCCTTGACGTTTCAGTATTACGCGCAGCCTGTAGTAGCTCCCGTCTTCCCTGTAGTAGCTCCCGTTTTCACGTTTCAGTGTTTCGCGCAGCCTGTAGTAGCTCCCGTCTTCACGTTAGCAAAAACATACTTGCGTTACACCTATTTTCACGTATATAAAATATGCTTTTGCAGCACAGCAGTGCTGTGTCCCGACAATAAATGTGGTTCAAAGATGTAAAAACTACTGTCAGTCACTTAAGTTTTAGATTTTTTTGAAAAATCAACAATTTTACGTATGACAACTTTTTATACAATTGTCCACCATAGAGATATGAGAAATTCAGGAAATGAGTATTAATTATGGCAAGGCAAAAACGCAATTCACGTGCTCTTGACAAGGCTGAAGTCCGTCTAGCAAGCATTAAATCTATCAGTCAAAGTCTCGATGTCGGAGAAGGTTTAACGGTGAAAGATTATACTATAAAAATTGAAAGCCTACGAAAATCTATAGAAGCATACAATACCACCCTCTCCACTATCGATGTCTTGCTAACCCAGATCGTCGAAAATGAAAAAGATTTGGCAGACTACTCTGATAAAATTTTGCGTGGTATTGCTTATAAATTTGGTAACAATAGCCATGAATATCAGATGGCTGGAGGTATTCGGAAAAGCGACCGCAAGCGTATTGTGCGTCAAAGCGTGGCTTTGCCTACAAGCTAAGATCGCTGCAATTCGGGAAAAACCTTAGACACCTTACTCAACACATAATCACCATAGGTTCCGCGAAAATCATGAACGTTAGCTTTATCCCAGCGATCGCCTATATTATCATTCGCCACTATTTTATCTAATTCAATCGGTTTCACTTCGACATCGAAATTGGGATCGAAAAAGAAGGGGAACGAAAGGCGATGATTTTGGGATTGGTTCTGCACGCGATGAGGTGTAGAACGATATAAACCTGCCGTCATCTTCTCTAGCATATCGCCGATGTTGCACACAAAGGAACCGGGAACGGGAGGCGCAGCAACCCAACGTGACTTAGATTTAACTTGTAATCCGCCTGAGTCGTCTTGCTTGAGAATGGTCAGAACGCCATAATCAGTATGTTCGCCAACGCCCCATATTGGCTCACCATCTGACGGTGATAAATTTGGAGGATAATTGAAGATGCGAAACAACACTAAGGGATCTGAGGTGTAACGGTGAGCAAAATAGGATGCTTCCAATCCCAAACTCAGGGCAATACCAGTCATCAGAGTGTGTCCCAAGTTGGTCATCGCCTCCATATATTCAAGCACTGTCTCGCCAAATTGGGGGATGTTGGCGGGGAAGAGGTTGGAACCATGCATAGGAGTACCAGCTTGCACTAGTGGGTGTTCTTCTCCCAATTCGACACCAAAGTAAATACCTTCCTTCAAGTCGGGTTTACCGGATGTCAGTTCGCCACCAACGGGGAAATAACCTCGCCATGCAATACCAGCCAAAGCCATGCGGATTTTCAGTTTAGTTTCTAAATCCTGGGCGAAAAACTGGCGACTGAGTTCTTCGAGTCGTTGCTGCAAATTTTCGTCCACGCCATGCCCGATAATATAGAAAAAACCTGATTCTTGACACGCTTGGCTGATTTGTGATGCCACAGAATAGAGATCGCCTTTTCCAGAAACCAAGGCGCTGATATCAATAATCGGGACGTGTGAAAACCCTTCGTCTACAACTTGCAAGCTAGTCATAGGTGCATCCTAGTTTTTATTTTTTGATGAAATAATAAAATTTAACATGTCATTGCGAGGAACGAAGCAATCGCAATGGCTGGGATTGCTTCGTTCCTCGCAATGACGGAAGATTGTTAGATTTTGCAAAAGTGGGATGTTCCCCTAGTCATGCTGTTAAAATCGCTGACCTGTAGTAACTTCAAATGTAACTTCTCCTTGGTCGCTAATTCCTAAGTCGCCTCGAATCAGCCCCAAGGATGACTTGACTCGCAATCCTAAGCCGTAACCAAAGCCACTCCCAGGTTTGTTTCGCAGCACTCCTGGTTCTCCTAGTACGGTTTCGCCAGACCCGAAATCAGAAGCGAGGTCAGTAAAAAGAACTCCTCCGATTGACTGAAAAATGGGGAACCGATATTCCACAGAAGCTAAACCATAACTCCGACCACTAGCAACTTTTCCATAACCATAACCCCTGACAGAATCCAGTCCACCAATATTAAAAGCATCGGCTGGTGGAAAGTTTCCGATAGTCGTACCAATTTGTAAATTAATCGCCAACATTTCTGGATTGTCGGTTGGTCTACCATTACCTATCCAACTAACTGGTAAATACTGAATATAATCTCCCTGTAAGCGATTGCTGGAAATATTACCCAGTCCAATGGGAATCGCTTGTTCTGTACTGAGGGTGAGGATTGAACCTTGAGTTGGATTTTCTCGGCGATCGCGTTGATCTCTGGATACAGCAAAGGATAATGTAAATAAGTCATCAATGCCAGTACCGCTCACAGATAAAGGACTCCCTAATCTATCGACCTGTGCAACGTTATATTCGCGATCGCGTAGGCTAATTCTGGTGTAATTAAGGTTTATAGCTGCATCCCACTCATCAAAAGATTTTAAAACTCCCACAGAACCGCCAAACCTTCCCTCGCGCACTTTGTCGCCGTTAGCCAATCTGATATCTTCGTTGAAGGTTCCCGATATATTACGACTACGAAAGCCTCTAATGCTGTAGCCTAAGCGGTTTGGTTCGTCAAGACGATAACGACTAGTAAACTGACCATTAAACTGGACATCTTTACCGCTGATTTGCAAAGTTGTATCTAATTTATCGTTAAGACCGCTGATATTTTCATCTTTATAACCCACCTGACCGTATAGCCCAACATCCTCGTTCTCACCGCCTCCTAAGATTAGAGAAGGGAAGCGACGCTCTTTGATTTCATAGATGATATTAACGCTATTGGCATCTTCTTCTCGATAAACATTGACTTCATTAAATGACTCTAATCTCCTCAATCGTTGCAAGTCTGCTTCCAATAAATCTTCACGGAATACCTGGCCAGGTTTGAGTTTCAGCAGACCAATGATAAAATCTTTCTGAGTACGCCCTTTGATCGGCTGACCTTTGTCATCGAGTAACTCATCTTTATCATTAGTAAAACGAATCTGGATGTCTTTGACAATTCTCTGGGAAAACTCGACAGACTGGGTTTCTCCTGGAGTCGATCCTATATAATCACCATATTTCGCATATCCTCCCTCTGTCTGTAACGAAGCTTCTGGCATCAGAATATTACCAGCGCCATCCTCAATAGAAGATTGCAAGTCTGCAAGGGCCTCTGGATTTTCCCCACCCACTAACATTACTGCGATCGCAACTAGAGCTATTTGAATACGCATAAATACAGCTTTGTGATTACACCCTTTCTTCAGTAACCAATGTCAGACTAGCCCATTCGCCTTTCTCGTTGTAACTGCGAATCATCCGCTGGCGCAGGTTTGGCTGAATTAACCAACCCACTTCCAGAAAAAATGGTTGACGTAACTGCACCTTGAGAGGAGAAGTTGTAGAAGCGCCATCTGGTAACAGTAATACTTGCACCTGCTTTTCTGGGTCTTGATCAAAAAGAACGATGGGGCCTTTGATGGTAGCAGTTGAGGTAATTGTGCGTTCTGCAAAAGAGGTACTTTGAATTAATCGCCCAGTATCATCTAGTTGTAATTTTAAGGTTGTAGAGTAAGTATCAGGCGATCGCCAATCTGGATATATTGTCACAGCTTGACCTTGCCATTCTCCCAACAAGTCATTTATCTGCAAGGGTGGACGTTCTGCTGCTGGGGTTCCAGCTAGATGTTCTCGAATTAAGATGAGTTCCTTTAGCTGACCAGTATTATCAAATAGTTGCACCAGACGCAAGCGGCGATTTTCATGAACAAAGGCGAGTTCTCCACCGAATTCGGAAAACGGCCCTAGCTGAATTACACCTTCAGAAAATGAACCATTTTCAAAAAACAGCAAACTCCGCCCCAGAGAACTATATTCTTTGACTAAATCATCTCGTCCCGAACGGCACAGAGTTAAGCGCACGGTTTGGTTATTGTTCAAACCTTCTAGGGCAAGACGGCTAGGAGTATCATTCAGAAGTGTCCCTTGAGGAGAAAAATTGGTAAATGAACCTTCCCAAACACCGAGATTCTGCAAAAAACATTCCCATTGCGATTTCATAACAATTTCTCCCTTTGTCCTTTACCCACCCATGCCCAATGCCTAACCTTTAGCAAAACGTCGGACAGCAAATAAGCTTCCCATTAATCCTACAGCTGCACCGAAACTCAAAAGAATCAGGGGCAATAATAAAATTTCTCCTGGAGTAAGTTGCACCCTGTTGGTGATGACTTGGATAAACTCAGGTTGATTGACTAGCAACTTACCGAGAAACTGTTGAATCACAGAAATGAAACTCCAAGCGATCGCACCACCAACTAACCCAAAAGCAATTCCTTGTAAAATAAATGGGAGATAAATCCAAGCAGAAGTCGCTCCCACTAGTTGCATAATTTCAATTTCCTGGCGTCGCGCCATGACAATCAGCCGAATTGTGGTGGTAGTGACTGCGATCGCTGTTAAAGTCAGAATAATCGTAATTGTTAAAGTAATCCAGTTCAGACCTTGGTGCAATTGGGCAATACGTTTGACTGCTTCATCGACATACTGCACCGTCTCAACTCCTGGTAATTTAGCTAACTGCGTTGCTAAATTTGGCACAACTTGAGAATTACGCGCTTTCACCTTCATCTCATCAACCAGAGGATTCTCACCTAGCTGCTGGGTAGCACCCTCAATATCAGAAATTCTCATTTCCTTAACTAACTTAGTCCAAGCTTCCTCTTTGGTAATAGATTGTATCGCCGCCACCTCTGGCATTTTTGCGATCAGTGGCTCAATGCCTTGAATCTGCGTATCCGGTTCGAGATAAACTGATACTTCTAGCTGGCTACCAAACTGATAGAGGAGTTTTTCGACTTGCCAAGAGGTTTGCAGACTCAAGCCGAATAAAAACAGTAACACCGTCACAGTACTTACAGCGGCCCAATTCATCCAACCTCCGCGCATTAAACCGAGGAAAGTTTCTTTGAGCAGATAGTCAAGTTTCGTCAGAGATTTAAACACAAATCACCCCAATAAGTAATTCCAAATTCAAAATGAAAGAACGCAATCACAGCATTTTATTGGAAATTAGTTCTGCGTCTCAGACTTTTTGCTGTGCCTCTGCGTGAGATAACACCACCATTTATACTCGACACTGCAAACTTTGGCGCTGCATAGTGGCGGGATGATTTAGCAACTTCGAAAATTCTCCCCCTGCCTCCCCTGCTTGCCTTAATTCATCCCCCTGTTCTGCAACGCCCAAACTTTTAATGGGGTAAGAGCCAAAAACATTATCAGAGTTTGCCTAGCTTTAACCAGTTGCTCAGATCAACTTGTCTGGTTAATTGAGATGGTATGGATTTCCGCCGTGCTGTACTAGTGAGGAGCTTGATAGAATTAAAATAGTACGAATTTTCACCACCTAGCCATCGAGACTCATGCCCTCTGAAATTGCTGTAGAGAAAAAAAAGTTAAAAAATCCACCTTTGGAGCTTCATTATTTAGGCGATCGCGTGCTGCGTCAAGCTGCAAAGCGGATTTCTAAAGTTGATGACGAACTTCGCCAACTGGTGCGCGAAATGCTGCAAACTATGTATAGCAAAGATGGCATTGGTTTGGCTGCACCCCAAGTGGGAATTCACAAACAACTAGTTGTCATCGACTTGGAACCAGAGAATGCAGCTAATCAGCCTTTGGTGTTGATTAACCCCACTATTAAACAAGTCAGCCGCGACATCTCTGTTGCCCAAGAAGGATGCTTGAGCATTCCTAACGTATACCTAGACGTAAAGCGCCCCGAAGTCGTGGAAATTGCCTATAAAGACGAGTATGGTCGTCCCCGGACATTAAAGGCTAATGACCTCCTGGGACGCTGCATTCAGCACGAGATGGATCACCTCAACGGTGTCGTATTTGTAGACCGTGTAGAAAACTCCTTGACTTTAGCCCAGGAGCTATCTAAGAATGGCTTCTCGTATCAAGCGGTGAAACCAATAGCATAGGGGACTAGTAGTGTATTTAACTCCAAAAAGCGGTTTATTTCTGGGTGGTTCTTGTGTAAGTGCGATCGCAGCTGTCGGTTCGATTTTTGAACTCAGTTACGGACAACCAGATTTTGGTGTCACAGCCACGGCGATTATCCTGGCATTGAGCATTCCACTCACAGGATTATTTTTCTTTGCCGCAGTGAAGGACGCAAGGGCTAACATGAAATAAGCATCAGGTACATGAAAAAGGTAAAAGGATGAAGGAAAAAGGCAAAATTCATTCTTTTACCTTTTATTTCTCCTCGCCATCTTCCACTGCCCCTAAAGCTTTTAGCCTCACTAACTGCGCTGCGGTTAACCCTGTAATCCCAGTCATATTCATTCGTAGGGTCTTGGCGATGACTACGACGGGCTACGCCTACGCAGTGTTTTTAGGCACTCACCCGTCAATACATCCCAAAGCTTAATTGTCTTATCTTGGCTACTACTAATCAGGGTTTTACTATCGGGACTAAAGGCAACTGACCTTACCCAATTCGCCCTCTGCAAAGTTTTAAGGTACTTGCCATTATGGACATCCCATAATTTTACCGTTCATAGCACAATACGGTTCAGTTAACGCCAAAAACCTTGAAAATTGTAGGTTGGGTTGAGGAACGAAACCCAACATTTTCGGGGCTTTGTTGGGTTGCGCTTTGCTTAACCCAACCTACAATTTTCCTTAACTGAACCGTATTGGTTCATAGCAGACTTGTCCTAACCAGTCTGGCAGCCGCTATAACTTTCGGAATCACCTCATTTCACCCCGTTTAACAGTGACAAAAGTCGAGTTTCAGGATTATAGCTTTAGCCTGAATAGCTAAACTTTACAGACTAAATGTCATAATTTTTCGCGAATTATTGCAATACCCAAATACCTGTTTTTTACAGATAGTCTGCCAAAGGTGAGTTGCAGATTATAATTTACTTCTAAAATAGAAGAATGCTGTCAACTCCCACTCAATTACTGCGACTGTCTCAAGGACAACTGAACTTACTAGAAGCTTGTCCGCGTAAATTTCAACATACTTACCTAGAACAACTCAATTCGCCCTCAAATCCAGAACAAGAAGAACGGCAAACTTTGGGTAGTCGTTTTCACTTGCTAATGCAGCAGCGAGAAATGGGTTTGCCAATTGATAGTTTCCTCCAAGCAGATGCTCAACTGCAAAGCTGGATGCTAGGTTTTGCCGATGCAGCCCCAGAAATCTTAACGACTACATCTGAGAATCAAACTTTCCGTGAAAGTGAACACTACCGCACTCTGCAAGTTCAGAACTATTTGCTGACGGTTATCTATGATTTATTGATTGCAGATAACCAACAAGCGCAAATTCTCGACTGGAAAACTTATCCTAAACCACCCAACAAACGCAAGTTAGAATCCAACTGGCAAACACGGCTTTATCTGTATGTATTAGCAGAAACTAGCGACTATTTGCCAGAAAATATTTCCATGACTTATTGGTTTGTCCAATCTGAGGGCAAACCGCAAAATATTAAATTTGATTACAATACTGCTCAACACACACAAACAGGAAAGAAACTTAATCAACTATTAAGCCAGTTAACTAATTGGCTAGAAAATTACCAAAATAACCAGCAGTTTCCCCAAGTGGTGGATGGGAGCAAAATCTGTGATTATTGTCAGTTTGCCAAACGGTGCGCTCGCATACAAGCTACTGAAGAAGCAGTGAAAGACTCATTGCCAAATTTTGACAGCATTCAAGAAGTCTCACTTTGATTTTATCCGCAGGATTTTGTTGCTAAAACAGATTCTTTATACCTGTAGACTCTTGTGGAAAACCAAAAAGTGATATAAACTCCTTTTTTTAAATCTAAAGCATTTGAAAGCATTTTCATTAAAAGAGCTAAACTCGGTGACAAATGCTCTATCCTCCATTGACATCTTTTAAAATTCTTTGTCGCTAAAATTTAACATAGTGGTGTTAGCTGACAAAATAAATCTTCTTATAATAAATGTTTTGTTGATATCGCTAAAATTCTGGAATCATCTATGTAAATAAATTACAACTTCTAAATTTATGTCAAGCTTTGACGAAACTGAAGCCATTTATGTGCGGGAATTAGGAATTGATGACATTGCTCCCGTTTACCACTTGGGAGAAGGGTTATTTACCAGCGATTTATATCCTTATTTATACCGTACCTGGGACGAATGGGAGGTGATTGGACTTTACAACACCGATCCCGAATACTGTCTTGTGGCTGAGACAGACGGGGAATTAGCGGGATTCATTTTGGGAACGATCATCACCAAAGCATCCTGGACTTATGGATACATTTTATGGCTGGGAGTTAGTCCGAAGTTCCAGCGTCGGGGAGTAGCAGATAAGTTGGTTGATAAAGTTGTCGCCCGCATGATTGAAGATGGAGCGCGGTTTATGCTGGTAGACACTGACCCCACCAATACTTCAGCATTAAAGTTTTTTAATCGCAAAGGTTTTGGTAATATCCGCCAGCATATTTTCTTGTCGATGAATTTAAGCAAGCATGAATATTATGGCAGATTAATTGATTACGAACACCAAAAAGCTGAAAGAGCCGGTTATAGGCGATCGCGTCCAGCAATTCGTGCCCGTAAGCCTGATAGTGTAGCTAATGAAGTCATCCTCAATCCTCTAGTGAATGAATCTCAAATAACTGAGGATCAATCTCCAATCTAACAAAATTTAGGAATTAGAATGCTCTATTATCAACTTTTAATACCACTTTCCGTATAGTAGAAAATTCATAATCGATAATCCAGATATTGATTCTAAGGAGAGTGTTGACCGAAACAGAAAAGCATACAGAGCAATTAAATTTATGGAAATTTTGAATTTTGAATTTAGAGCAAAGCGACGTGACTTATGTGTATAGAATTTGGGCGGGAAATTTGCGGCAATCTTGACATTGCAGAATCGCGGGAGTGGTTAGTTACTAACGGTATTGGTGGTTACGCCTCTGGGACTGTGGCTGGTTTATTGACCCGTCGCTATCACGGATTACTAGTAGCAGCATTGAAACCACCTCTGGGTCGTACCTTAATGGTGGCAAAACTAGATGAAACTGTATTGTATAGCGATCGCTCTTATTCTCTAGACACCAATCGTTGGGCAGATGGTATTGTCAGTCCCCACGGTTATCAACATATTGAACGTTTTTCTCTGGAAGGTGCAATTCCTGTATGGCGTTTTGCTGTTGCCGATGCCTTATTAGAAAAACGGGTGTGGATGCAACAAGGCGCTAACACAACTTATGTCCAATATACTCTGCGTCGTGCCACCCAACCACTGAAGTTGACACTCAAAGCAATGGTCAACTACCGCGATTATCACAGCGACACTCAAAGCAATGATTGGCAGATGTCTGTTGAGCAGGTGGAGCAGGGGATTTGTGTAACTGCTTATGCGGGTGCTGTACCACTGTATCTGTTGAGCGAGCGCGGTAGTGCATCTGTTGCCCACAATTGGTATTATGGCTTTGACTTAGCAGTTGAACGCTATCGAGGATTGAGAGATAAAGAAGACCATCTCCACGCCGCCACCTTTGAAGTTACACTGAATCCTGGGGAAGCGATCGCGTTTGTAGCCAGCACAGAAAAACAACCAAATCTCAATGGCGAAGCCACACTTAAGTTACGTCGCGCTCAAGAGCAGAAGCTAACAGGATTTTGGAAAACTAATCAATCGCTCAACACTAAGGAATTACCTAGCTGGATCAACCACTTAGTACTAGCTGCTGACCAGTTTATTGTCGATCGCTCATTGCCAGAAGACCCCCACGGTAAAACCATCATCGCTGGTTATCACTGGTTTAGCGACTGGGGACGCGACACCATGATTAGTCTACCTGGTTTGACAATTTCCACTGGTCGCCCAGAGGTAGCACGCTCGATTCTTCGCACCTTTGCCAGATACGTAGACCAGGGAATGTTACCAAATCGCTTTCCCGATGCAGCTGAGCAACCAGAATATAATACAGTCGATGCCACTCTCTGGTACTTTGAAGCAGTCCGCGCCTACTACAGCGCTACAGACGATGATAATTTGCTTGGTGAACTCTTTCCAATACTTGCAGACATCATTAATTGGCACTGTCGCGGTACACGCTACAACATCCACCTCGATGCAGCCGATGGCTTACTTTATGCAGGTGTTGCAGCTGTGCAACTGACTTGGATGGATGCCAAAGTTGACGATTGGGTAGTTACGCCCCGAATTGGCAAACCGATTGAAGTTAATGTCCTCTGGTATAATGCTTTACGGACAATGGCAAAGTTTGCCCGTCAGCTTGGTAAACCACACCAAGAATATGAGGCAATGGCAGACCGTGCTCAGTATAGATTCTCTCGCTTCTGGAATGACCAGACAGGTTATTGTTATGACGTTCTAGACAGTCCTGATGGTGATGATGCGGCGTTGCGTCCTAACCAAATATTTGCTGTGTCATTACCAGAAAGCCCACTAACACCTGCCCAGCAAAGGAGTGTGGTGGAAGCTTGCGGGCGAATGCTGCTGACTTCTCACGGGTTGCGTTCGCTAGCCCCTGACCATCCCCAATATCAAGGTAAATACGGTGGCAATCAGTATCAACGTGATGGAGCTTACCACCAGGGGACAGTTTGGGGTTGGTTGTTGGGGCCCTTCGTCTTAGCACACCTGCGCGTCTACAAAAATCCTGAGCAGGCTCGTCAATTTTTGGAACCAATGGCTAATCATCTCAAAGCACACGGTGTTGGTAGTCTCAGCGAAATTTTTGATGGTGATGCTCCGATGACTCCACGGGGATGTATTGCCCAAGCGTGGACAGTAGCAGAGGTTTTGCGTGCTTGGTTGGCGACAGCGAGTTCATCTAGGGAATAACTCAGGACTTAAAGAGCGGTTTAATGGTTATGGTGCGATCGCATAAAACTCTATAATTACTCACCACCAATATCTTTGTCTTCAATATCCCTGGAAAATACGGAAATCATCTCTTGAAGCTGATCTATAATTTCTTGTGCTTGTAGCTCTTGGGCAATATCTAATGCTTGCTGTAGCTGCTTTAATCCTTCATCGGATTTATTTTGGGCTAGCAATAGTTGTCCCAGCAATCCTAAAGTAGCAGGTTGGCTGTTTTTATGATTGATACTGCACTGAAATTCATACGCTTTTCGAGCAAGTTCAATTGCCTCTTCTATATTTCCTTGTTGAGCAGCAAAATTAGCTTGTTCATATAAGCAAACTGCCTCATTGTTCTTTACTACGAAAATTATTTCCTGTAATTCGTCAACTCCATCAAGTTGATTTTCTTGAGCCAAAGAAACCGCCCTTTCCAAATCTTGTACTCCACCTTGATAATCGCCCTGATGTGCCTTGATTTGACCAAGCATTGATAAAACTTCTGAACACCAGTGAACATCCTTTAATATTTCTGAAAGTTCTAAACATTGGTAAGCTAAATTCAATACTTCTTCAAATTCTTGGCTTTCGCATTTTTCCTGAGCCGAATCAAAAAGGTGTCTGAGTTTTTCGTACTGTACTGCAAGGGCAATATTTTCTATCTTTTCTCTCTCAGGAAGATTATGCTGTTTGGCAATCTCAATCGCTTGTGATGCTCTTTTAACACCCTCCGTAAAGTCTCCTTCATGTATCAAAAGGTTTCCCATTGATAACAAAATACGTGCCCTCATTTCTTCATCACCAAGTTGTTCAATCATAGGTAGGGCTTGCTCAAGTAAATCAAGCGCCGCTTTCGCATTACCTTTTTCTGCTTCGGTTGCTGCTGCTTGATACAACTGTACAGGCTTTTTTAGTTGAGTATTCTTAATTAGCCCTCTAAGTTCTTCGACATCTTTAGTCAATTTTAGTTTTTGATAAATATTGAGGGATTCTGTTAAATGCTCAATTGCTACATCTACTTCACCAATAAAGGAAAGAACCTCTCCTAAAAGCTTGAGAATAGTAGCTCGAAGAATAACATCAACAACTAAACTGCATTTTTCTAAAGCTTGCCTTAAAGAATCTGCTCCTGCATCATATTTTTTCTGTTTTATTTGAAGCCGTCCCATTTCTCTAAGGGTAAGGGCATGATGTTTTGGATTGTTAAATTGATTGACTACTGCTAAAGCTGTATTTAATTTTTCTTCGGCATCATCTAAATTATCTTGATCAATCAGTATTGATGCGATTCGTGGCAAAACATGGGCTTGAGTGTCTTTATTCCCAATCTTCAAAGCCAACTCGTAAGAATCTTCGAGAAACTTCAAAGCTTCACTGATATTATTTTGACGCTCATAGAGAATACCTATCTCCTGAAGTGTCATTGCTTCACGCGGTTGATCGCCATTATTTCTGTGCAGTTCGAGAGCTTGATTGTAAAGCTCTAAAGCAAGCTCTCGATCACCACAATCTGAGCGGAAAGTGGCTAGATTATGCAAAAGCAGTGCTTGTAGCCAAGAGTTATCAATTTGGGGCAGTAAGTCTTTTAAGTGTTCAAAAATCTTTCTTGCCTCTTCTATTTCACCTTGTTGTAGTCTTAGGGATGCCGTATTGCTGAGGAGTATAATTGTATCCGCAAGGTTTTGAGACTGCGTTTTGTGTGAAACTAAACTTGGTAATAGATTATCCCAAGCATCAGTTTGACCAAGATCAACTTGAAGAGTAGCAATGTTATTTTGTACAGTATAGAGAAAATTTTTATCTCCTGTTTCTTGAGTAAGTTCTAGTACTTCCATATATAACTTGAGTGCTTCTTCAGGTTCACCTAATTCTCTCTTGATATCTGCCATTTGACTAAGAGACTTAGCTTTGCCGAGCTTATTGTTATCTTTCTCATCAATCTTAATAACCTGCTGACATATATTCAGCGCCTCATGATATTTACCTTGCTTAACGTATAAATCGCCTAAATCATGAAGGATTGAAGCTTTTTCAGTTTCATATTCATCAGAACAAAATTTTATTGCTTCTTGATAGTTATGCAAAGCTTCTTCTACTTCACCAATATGTTCTTGCGCTCTTGCTAAATAGTAGAGGAGTCTAAAAGAGATAATATGAATCCCTAAATAACCATACGCTCCGTCACGGACAAATTTACATAGTGCCGCTACTTCTCTGTACCTTCCTTGCCGGTTGAGCCGCATGACTAAAAACCAATTTGCTCTAGTTAATAAGTCCGGATTCAAAGCTGCTGTTGCAAGTCGATACAACTCAAACAACCTATCAGTAGGCATAGATTGCTCAAAGGGATCATTAATAAGAGAGCTTTCTGATACTTTTTCCTCTGCCTCTATAATCTTTTCAAAACCTTTGAAAAACCATATTGTATCTAAATGTTTCGCAGCAGTTCTGTATAATTCTATGGAATCTTTAGGAAAATCAAGAAGCGGCTCTATAATTCGTGGAACATAGTACAAAGTTTCTTGTTGAGAATGTATACACTCAAGTAAACCTAATGCAACTGCTCTAGAAATATAGCTATTTACATCGAAAGTTTTTGGACAAAGGACTTCTATTGCAGACTGAGGCACTGGTAACTGATAAACCAAGCTAAACCCAAGCATTCGTTGCAATTTAATTGGTTGTCGATTTAGTAATTCCTCTGCCAGAATACTTTCACGGAACTCTTGGGTGGTTTTCTCTACCTGTTCTAGTATTTGTGTTTTACCAACTTGTTGCACTTGTAAAACTTTGTTTAACCACTCCAATAAACGAGGATTACCTGCCGAAGTTCCCAAAGCTTTGAGTTGTAACTCTCCATCGATTTCAGAACCAGGTGCAAAAGATACTAAACGGTTACATTTTTTCTGTAGATCACTACCTGATAAGGCAGCTAACTGCTCTCGATAGAATCGCTGATTTAGCTCTGGAAGTAAAAAATCATATCTGGATGTAATAATAATCCGATGTGGAAGACGCGATTGAGTTATTGCTTTCAACAAAGATATCAAGACTGCTACAGCTTCAGGCTTTAAGACTGCGCTACCGTCTGTTCTCAATTCTAGGTTTGCTTCAAAGTCATCAAGAACAAAGATTAGTCTCTGCGCTTGCTCATTCAGTCCTTCTCGTAAGAATTTGGTTAACTTTTGCGTGAGTGGCAGATTACTTTGTAAAATTTCCTGTCCCGTTGCTGAAAGACATTGTTCAGCAAGCTGCCTTAGCAGCTTATCCTGATCTAATTGCTGATAGATAAAAATTTCGTCATAGCCTTGTAAACGCTCTAAAAGCCTTGCTGCAACAGTGCTTTTACCAACTCCACCTAAACCATATAAAATTACACCTAACTTATCTGCTGCCCGTAATGCTCTCAAGCTACGTTGCATTGTTCTGCGTCTTCCTACAAACTCCTGTGCTGTGGCAACCCGAACAATTCCCTGCGAATCTAGAAACTGTTCATAAATCGGTTCTTCTGGCAACCATACCTGATCGCCTAATGGTTCAACCAATGCTTTTGGACACTGACCTCGGATATAAAGCCTAAGTAGGTGCCAATCCTCTACCTTAGCCTCTCGTAGATATTGATAAGTACTGGCAAGTGCCTCCGAAAGTTCATACCCGGCAGCTAGTTTGCTGTAGAGATATGCTGCGGCTTGTGTTGCTACTACATCTGCGATCGGTCGTCCCCATCCTAAAACGGCTCGACAACCTTGCTCAATTAATGATTCAGCTAAAGAAGATACTGCACCATCACTTGCCGCTTCACCTGTTCGGCAGCCTGATAAAAACACTAGTTGTGGTATGCGAAATCTTAAAGCTGAAGCAATCTCTGATGCGTAAGCAGCACGGAGTTCCCCAGTTTCAGTTTCTGTAATAAAAAATGGTTGCTCATTCTTAATAGATGCATGTCCTGTCAGGTGAAAAACGTCGAATGGTTCACGATAACGTCCCCAGAGTTTGCTTAGTTCTGCAATACAACCACTTTCTTCCACTCGTAAATCGAGAGGAATATCTCTTGTTGCTGTCAAAATTTGAGCCTCTTCCCGCTCAAAATCGAGTGTTGGTGCTACATCCTCTGGCGATGTTGCCATGAATAAAATCCGTAAGGGACGTTGCTGGGTACCTTTTGCCTTCTGAATTAAGTTTTCAATTGACGATACATCAAGCTGTTGTGTTTCATATCTTGCTGGATGTCCTACTGCATAACGCAATTCTACAAAATGCTTTTCAAGCGGTACTAATTTGATGTAAAGCGTTTGCACATTAACTCTCCAACTCTTCTAAGACTGCACAGATGTCTTCAATGGTGGCATTTTCTAAGACCACTCGCACATCGTCAGCTACAAGTACTACATCAAACTTCTTATTAGATCGTTTGTGTTCCTGATACCATTTACGTATTTGTTCTGCGACTGCAACTGTACCTCCTACAATCCCGACCACAGTGCCTATCACTGCCAAAGTACCTTCCTTAGTAGGCACAGAATTTGCTGCTATCTCCCAACTACCTTGTAGACCAGTGGTTTCAAACAGTTTTTCAGCGGCAATATCAGTTTCTTCACCTTCAAGGGAAAGCTTTATCTCTACCATGTGTCAATCGAGTAACTATAAATATAAGTATACTGTTCATTTTTTTTACAAGACACTACCAGCCAGTGATTATGCTCTAAATAGGGTATTCTGCTCAAATTTTTTGGATATTTTTTTATGAAATTTTATTTTATAAAAACCTGATATTCGATTACATATAGATATATAGTGGCTTTTTTAAAGACATCGTTCTTCTCCAAATTTCAAAGTAAAATAGTTGAGATTACTAATAAAAACTAATATAAATTTTTCCTAAGTTTATCCTAAATTTGACTTTACCAATTGTTCTATCAACTTTTAATCAAAGCTTTAGTACCATCTCGGTTAAAGAAGGGATACTCCTGATAGCAAATTAACTAAACTAAAGTGTATATATGCACAGGGTGATATTATGACAAATCTAACCCAAGAAGAGATCAGATTAGCAGAAGCCCTAACTCACAAAGCTCATTGGCGCAGATGGGGGCCATATTTAAGCGATCGCCAATGGGGAACAGTGCGTGAAGACTACAGCCCCAATGGTACAGCCTGGGACTATTTTACCCACGATCAAGCTCGTTCTCGCGCCTACCGTTGGGGTGAAGATGGTATTGCTGGCATTTCTGATAACCATCAACGGCTTTGTTTTGCGATCGCTCTTTGGAATGGCGAAGATTCTATTCTCAAAGAAAGAATTTTTGGTCTAACTGGTAGTGAAGGAAATCATGGGGAAGATGTTAAAGAATATTACTTTTATCTGGACAATACCCCTACTCATTCCTACATGAAAGCGCTTTACAAATATCCTCACAAAGCCTTTCCCTACTCCCGATTAGTTGCAGAAAATCAACGCAGAAGTCGTCAAGAACCAGAATTTGAATTACTAGATACAGGTGTATTTGATGAAAATCGCTATTTTGATGTATTTATTGAATATGCCAAGCATTCTGCTGAAGATATTCTCATCCAAATTAAAGTAGTCAACCGAGGCCCAGAAGCAAAGACACTATACCTGTTACCTACTCTTTGGTTTCGTAATACTTGGTCTTGGAATGGGGATACCAGTAAACCTAGTTTAAAAGAGATCGAATCGGGTAATGGCTTTCATGTGGTTGAGGTGTTTCACTCAACTTTAGGTCAAAGATGGCTGTATTGTCAGGAAGCAAACGAGATTCTCTTTACAGAAAACGAGACAAATTATCAGCGATTATTTGGCTCCCCTAATTTATCTCCCTATGTCAAAGATGGTATTAATGACTACATAGTTAGGGGTAAAAAAGAGGCGGTAAATCAAAATAAAGTTGGTACTAAAGCATCTGCTGATTATTTGTTAACAGTTGGCGCGGGTGAAACACAAATTGTCAAATTGCGCTTGAGTGATGTACCTAATTTAGTTGAGCCATTTGGCAAAGAGTTCGATAAAATTTTCTGGGAACGACAACAAGAAGCAGATAAATTTTATCACCGGATCACACCATTTCCCCTGAGTGAAGATATGCGAAATGTACAGCGACAAGCGTTTGCTGGAATGCTGTGGAGTAAGCAATATTATCACTATATTATCGGGGATTGGCTGAAGGGCGATCGCAATACACCACCACCTCCTCCAGAACGCCAACAAGGCAGAAATCGGGAATGGTTCCATCTCTACAATAAAGATATTCTTTCTATGCCCGATAAGTGGGAATATCCTTGGTTTGCAGCTTGGGATTTGGCATTTCATACTATTCCTTTAGCAATGATTGACCCCGATTTTGCTAAGTATCAGTTGGATGTTTTAACACGGGAATGGTATATGCATCCTAATGGGCAAATTCCTGCCTATGAATGGGCATTTGGTGATGTTAATCCCCCTGTTCATGCTTGGGCAACTTGGCGTATTTATAAGATTGAGCAAAAGATTTATGGACGAGCAGACCGACAGTTTTTAGAACGCGTGTTTCAAAAGCTGATGCTCAATTTCACTTGGTGGGTAAATCGTAAAGATACTGAGGGTAACAACGTCTTTCAAGGGGGATTTCTCGGTTTAGATAATATTGGAGTATTTGACCGTAGTGCTACTCTACCTACGGGTGGACATATCGACCAATCTGATGGTACGAGTTGGATGGGAATGTATTGTTTAAATATGTTAGCGATCGCTCTAGAATTAGCAAAGACTAATCCTGTTTACGAAGACATTGCTACTAAGTTCTTTGAGCATTTCCTTTACATTGCTGATGCCATGAATAAAATTGGTGAAATGGAAGCCAGTTTGTGGAATGATTACGATGGCTTTTACTACGATGTGCTGCATTTACCGGAACGACAAATTACTTTAAAAGTTAGGTCAATTGTAGGATTAATTCCTCTATTTGCCATTGAAACTATTGAACCAGAAACTTTAAAACTGCTTCCCGCTTTTAAAAAGCGATTGGAATGGTTTATCCAAAACCGTCCCGACTTGCGGCAAAATGTGGCTTGTATGGAAACAAAAGGAGTAGGTGCAAGGAGATTACTGGCGATCGTTTCCAGAGATAAGCTCAGAAGTATTCTACAAAAAATGCTGGATGAAAGCGAGTTTTTTGGCCCTTACGGCATTCGGGCACTTTCTAGATTTCATGCTGAAAATCCTTATATTTTTGATGTCAATGGTTCACAATTTCGAGTAGATTATGAACCTGCTGAATCTAGTAGTGGTTTATTTGGTGGTAATTCTAATTGGCGCGGCCCCGTTTGGTTTCCGGTGAATTTCATCCTCATTGAATCTCTACAAAAGTTTCATTATTATCTAGGAGACGATTTCAAAGTGGAATGTCCTACGGGTTCTGGTCAAATGATGACACTTTGGGAAGTTGCATCAGAATTATCTCAAAGGTTAACCAGAATTTTCTTGCAAAATGCCTCTGGTCAACGTCCTGTTTATGGTGGAATACAAAAGTTTCAAAATGATCCACATTGGCAAAATTTGATTTTATTCCATGAGTATTTTCATGGTGATAACGGAAGCGGAATTGGAGCTAGTCATCAAACAGGTTGGACAGGTTTAGTTGCGAAACTAATCCAGCAATTTGGTGAATATGAAGCACAGCATCAAGAACCAGAAATAGAGAAGGATAAAGAAGCGATCCCTCAAACATAAGGACATCCAAACCCGATCTTCTCTAACTTCCTTATTAAGCTCACTTTTTAAGGGAGTTGGGGGATCTTCCGGGGCAAAATATCACTAATATCACGGATATTGAGTTAAAAGAGACGAAGAAATTTAAAATAGCTATTATTTTCTAAAATAGACTATGTTTATTTTAGAAAAAATTTGACTTTTAGCCGCTAATTTCAAACAAGAGTATCAATATCAAACAGATAGTATTAGATATTTTAAGGGAATTCTCAGCAGAAATTAATTTAATTACTAGTAAATGCATTTAGATTATTCTTATATAAAGATTTGCAAATTTGAGAGAACGATGAAATAAAAATATTTAGTAATCTTTTTGGAATATAGGACTCATATTTGATTTTTGAAATATACGTAGTGGCGTGGCAAGGCTAAATTGTTGCAAAAAAATTTGTAGGTTGGGTTGAGGAACGAAACCCAACACTCCTATTAATGTTGGGTTTCGCGTTGCTCAACCCAACCTACATCTAATGCATCATTTTAGCTGTGCCAGGCCAGTAGGGTGTGTTACGCCGTAGGCTAACGCACCGAATGTCTAAATTTATGCATCACTTTTCCCCGTTCCCCATTCTTTAAGACTGTGCGATCGCATTTACCAGTGGAAATCATAACAAACAGATTTACCACAGTAAATAACCAATGGCTTACCAAAACATTACAGGCTCCCTTTCCCCAGAAGATATCCAAGAAATTAAAGCAGCCTTTGCGACTATCCAAGGAAAGATGCCTTTTCTCGTTACCCTGAGTGTGGAAGAACGACGCAAGTTATTTAAGATGGGCGATAAAAGCCTAGTGGTCTGTCCCATTATTCTTGATGGGACACTGCGGGGTTCGAGTTGAATCAGTATGGATATAAATTACCGAAAACACTTTATGGAAAAAGGCTTTCAAGAAAATGAGGTTGTAAAAGTGGATCTCCTGCGATCGCACACTACACATTACTAGAAACAAGCAAGATGTTACAGGTGTAGCGCTTGGTAGCAGTACTGGGTTTACTTTGGCTAATGGTGCAGTGCTAAAAAAGTTTGCACTAGTTTGTGATTGAATTGCGTTCTGGGAGCGATCGCTTGCAAGTTTTACAAGACAATATGCAAGAGTATATAGATAATGGCACGCAACTTGGTTAATTGATAGAAAACAACGCCAAGTTTTTATTTATCATCAATAGTTCGAGTGCCTGTTTCTAAGTTTGAAAAACAATTATTAGGTTTTTTATCTCAGGATACAAGAGAAATACACAGACAGAAGCCTTACTCCTTAAGGGCTTTACATTCACTTTTCTATGAGGTTATTTGGATAGAGTTTCAGCCGAACAATAAGCTATCTATTTCGCCATTTTTTGCCATCATCGCTCTAGTCCATTCTGAAACGCACATTCTTATTCTTCTTCATAAAGGAATTATGGTTAAGGATGGTTGGCAACATTTCACAGTTGACTGGGATTCTCTGAATTGGAATAGACAAAAGTTTCTGTGGAAAGACCTCATTGAAAACCCTAATATACTATGGGAAAAGTTCCTCAACGAAACGATTCAAGAAATTAGGGAATATCTAGTTGAACTGGCTTCAAGTTATGTGTCCCAAAAAAATAAAAATCGGGACTGAGAATTATTTCTCAGTCCCGATAAAAAAGCGGGCTAACCGCTATTTATATGGTTAACCCGTGCAGCTTTGGGAACGCGCAGAGAAATTGTTATTGCAATACCAACTTCACGTTGGCGTTTTGCAGACCGCGCTGTTTTACTTCAGCCAAGGTTTTGTTAACGGCATACTTTTGGTTGATTGAGTTGATCAACTCGGTTTGGTTGTGCTTTTTAGCAACGCCCCACAGGTCAGCGATTAGGTCAAAAGAACCATCGCTGTTGCGAGACCAGCCGAGGTCATATTCGCCTTCCAACACGGCAACGATGTCGGAACGGACACGCTGACCGTTATAACCACGGACATCAGCTTCAGTCTTTACGCTGATACCGAGGTCGCGCAAAGAAGCTTTGAGGATTTCGGCATCGGTGATCTTGGTACGCAGGGTGCTAAAGTGAGACATTTGGGTTTCCTCCAATGAGAAGATTGAGAAAAACGACAACGGTTTGTTTTGGGCGAAGCCGCGCTTAGGAGAATGCGGCTTTTTCTTATAACTGCTAGCATTTTCAGCTAGCCTTTCCCCCTGGGATGGCAGAGGAAAGCTTTTAAAACTCCATTCGCTGATATTCAGCAACGGAGGATGCTGCGGGGCGTGCTCGCTGTCTGGCCCAATCTCTCAGAGCCGTTACTTGTTCTTGCATCGTTCGAGACAGCGGCAAGGTTGCCTTCAGTGCAGCAATAATATCTAATTGGGTGAACTCCCGATCTTGGGCAAAAGCTTCATACATTGCCGCAACGATCGCTTGCTCAACTTCTGCCCCAGAAAAGCCATCAGACATCTTAGCTAGTTGCTCAAGGTCAAATCGAGAGATGTCTTCACGGCGCTTGGTCAGATGAATATTAAAAATCTGCTGCCGTTCTTCCGGTGTTGGCAGATCGACAAAGAAAATTTCATCAAAGCGTCCTTTCCTCAAAAACTCGCCAGGTAAGCGTTCTACTCTGTTGGCAGTTGCCATGACAAACACTGGTGACTTCTTGTCTTGCATCCATGTGAGGAAAGAACCGAAGATTCTACTTGAAGTCCCTCCATCAGAATCAGAGGAACCTCCACTACCAGCAAAGGATTTATCTAATTCATCGATAAACAAAATCGCTGGGGAAATAGATTCTGCTGTTTTCAGGGCGTTCCGCAGATTTGCCTCACTTCGTCCCACCATTGAGCCGTCGTAGACTCGCCCCATGTCCAACCGCAACAGTGGTAAACCCCACAGCCGGGAAGTAGTTTTGGCAATTAATGACTTACCGCAACCGGGAACTCCTAGAATTAACATCCCCTTCGGTTGAGGTAAACCATACTCTCTCGCTCTTTCTGTAAAAGCGTTGGAGCGTTGTTTGAGCCATCTTTTTAACTCTTCTAAGCCACCTACTGCATCAATGGTTTCATCTTCTTCAATGTATTCTAAGATGCCATTGCGCCGAATTAGTTGCTTTTTCTCAGATAAAACGATATCTACTTCATCTTCCGTCAAACGCCCTGTAGTTACCTGCGCCTTCCGGTAGACTTTCTCAGCTTCATCTTTAGTTAGTCCCAAAGCGGCTCTGAGAAGTTTTTCTCTGGCTTCTGTTGTCAGCCGCCGACCACGATTTTGCTCTATATGGTGAGTTAGTACTTTATTCAACTCAACCATATCTGGCAATGTAAAGTCGAGAACGACAACTTCTTTTTCCAGTTCTATAGGTACTTGCTGCATCGGGGACATCAAAACGATGTTCTTCTGCATACCTTTGAAACTAGCGATCGCATCACGTAACGACCTGTTAGTTGCAGGCGCATCTATAAATGGATGTAAATCTTTAAGAATAAATATACTTGGTTCTTTCTGCCGGATGATCCATTCAATCGCCGCCTCTGGAGACACGGTATTATGTTGGGTAACATTCCGGGGTTGACCATACTCCACAATGCCGTGTGTTACTGTCCAAACAAATACTCGGCGCTGAGGCTTTAACAACTGGGCGATTGTGGAAATTGCTTGCTCAGCCCGCTCTTCCTCGGAGGTCACAAGGTAGATTAAAGGGTATTGAGCTTGAATTAGGATATTGAGCTCTTCTTTCATACATCGACCTACTTGAGACCTTATAGAGACAGTAGAGACATTGCTTCTGGTAAAGACAACCGAATCATGAATGAATAATTCATAATTCCTATCTATCTAGCAAGGAACTAACTCTTCCTCACCCTTGGGATGGGTTTCATCTTTATCCATCTCATCAATGGAAAGATGTTCTTGACCAACTATTCCTGGTTGATTGCCTAAAGTAACCAGTTCCCCATCATGTAAGACTAGTGAGCTATCACAAGTTGGGCATGAATAAACTCTATGAGTCCGCCCATAAGAAGAATCTTCTACCTCGTCAACCAATTCTGAATTAGATAGGTAAAAAACGAGGGCACGTTCGGCAAGTTCTGACATTGGTTCGGAATCGACTGCTGAACGAATCTTCAGTTTTCTGTGCAACTCTGGCGATAAATACAAAGTGACCTTTTGCTTAGTTTGCGTTTGCATATAACTCTTTAACGGTCTTACCCGGGTATGTATATCAAGTTATCGGTTCTTTTATT
This sequence comes from Nostoc sp. ChiQUE02, assembly GCF_034531305.2. NCBI lineage: Bacteria > Bacillati > Cyanobacteriota > Cyanophyceae > Nostocales > Nostocaceae > Nostoc > Nostoc sp. ChiQUE02. The sequence continues at coordinate 36,433 of NZ_JAVRBN020000008.1, read as the reverse complement.
GGTTGTCAAGACAGCAAAACGTTTTAACGCCAATTTTGTTACATTTGTTTACATAAAGGGCTGAAATGCTGTTTCTTGAGTGATAAATCGCTCACTACAAACCTCTCAGAATTAATCAGGACTTACGCACTCAAAACCTGAAACCTCAATGGGAATTAGCGATCGCTAATTAACGATAAAGCAACGATTGTCTGAATTGGCTTATTTTTTAATTATTTGGAGCGTAAGCGGATTAAAGTTGAACACCTTTCCAGTGGTAAACAACTGATATCCACAGGAGATGCCAGCGAATAACACCAGCATAGAAAAAAGGGACACAGAGCCGATTACAACACCACTGGCGATGAATAGAGCAATTCCTATCCCAGTTTCCGATTATCGCGCCCACCCCAATTCAGAGCTACTACACCTCCCATATACAGCAAAATTCCAGGTGGGCTACGTAAATAAACACTGACATAAATACAAGCTTCTCTACTGAGAACTCAAAAGGGAATGGTAAATATCCTGAAAAAATATTGAATTTTTAATGAGCGCTCTTTTGGTGCAGTTTATTCAGCAGTTTACGAATTCGGGAATAACTCGTAAATTGGCGAAGGTATTGATCTGAGTTTCTGGTATCTCTATATAAAACTCAGTGATTTTGGCAAAACGTGTAATCTAAATGGCTACTGCTAATAAAACCTGTAGTTTGGGGCGAAGAATTTATCGGTTTGCCGCCAGCGTTAGCGGAGTTATTGCCCTGTTAATAATCCTGTGGGGTTGTACTGCGAATGATTTTAACGCCGGAGCGATCGCCTGGAAAACTTATAGCAACTCCCGTTATGGCTTTGAATTTCCCTATCCAAGTAACTGGATTTCTTTAGCGGTCCCAGAAAATGATGATGGGATTGCGTTTGTTTCACCACAGGATAACTCAGTGGAAATTCGGGGGTGGGCAAGTCATGAGTTACCAAATTCAATTGTTACAGACCAAGAGTCCGTGAAAAAGATCAAACCCAACTTTCAGACCGCCCAAGGAGTATCTGGGGTGATGGTTGTAGAAGTTGATCAACGACTCGGTTCGATGACACTGACACTAACCCAGAGTCAAGTGAAATACTATTTGCAGGGACGAAGCAAAAGCCAAGAATTTCAAGATTACTATCGTTTGTTTTATTACATTGCCCAGCAGTATCGGATTTCCAAGTCCTGAATGAGAAATTAGGAGTTAGTGGAATTCCCGTCATCTTCCCCCAAATGCCCAAAATTCACATCTCCGCCAGAATGATGATTGAGAGGGGACAGAAACCTGATAGATTTAGCTATCAGCGAGTAAAAACTAGTGAAGATGAAAGTCCTGGTTATTGGTGGTGATGGATATTGCGGTTGGGCAACTGCTCTTTACCTTTCCAATCGAGGTTATGAAGTTGGAATTTTAGATAGTTTGGTGCGGCGGCACTGGGATAATGAACTTGGTGTCGAAACTCTCACTCCCATTGCACTAATTCAGCAACGCCTCCAGCGCTGGCAAGATTTGACAGGTAAATCTATCGACCTGTTCATCGGCGATATTACTAATTACGAGTTTCTCCAGAAAACATTACATCAATTTCAGCCAAATGCCCTAGTGCATTTTGGTGAACAGCGTTCGGCTCCATTTTCGATGATTGACCGCGAACATGCAGTTCTTACCCAGGTCAATAATGTCGTTGGTACGTTGAACTTACTGTATGCCATGCGGGAAGATTTCCCAGATTGTCATTTGGTGAAGCTGGGGACGATGGGTGAATACGGTACACCTAATATCGACATCGAAGAAGGGTATATCACCATTGAACACAATGGACGCAAGGATACCCTACCTTATCCCAAGCAGCCTGGTTCAATGTACCATTTAAGCAAAGTCCATGATAGTCATAACATCCACTTTGCTTGCCGGATTTGGGGATTGCGGGCAACGGATTTAAATCAGGGTGTAGTTTATGGCGTCTTAACCGAAGAAACGGGGATGGACGAACTATTGATTAATCGGCTGGATTACGATGGCGTGTTTGGTACAGCACTGAACCGTTTTTGCATTCAAGCAGCTATTGGACATCCGTTAACTGTCTACGGTAAAGGTGGACAAACTCGCGGATTTTTGGATATTCGGGATACAGTACGATGTGTGGAATTAGCGATCGCTAACCCTGCACAAGCAGGTGAATTCCGCGTATTTAACCAATTTACCGAACAATTTAGCGTCGGCGACTTGGCATTGATGGTGAAAAAAGCTGGTAACGCTATGGGATTGAGCGTAGAAATCAATCACCTAGATAATCCCAGAGTCGAGAAAGAAGAACATTACTTCAACGCTAAAAACACTAAATTGCTCGATTTAGGTTTACAGCCTCACTTGCTCTCTGATTCTCTACTCGATTCTTTATTAAACTTTGCCATTAAGTATCAAAAACGAGTTGATCACAAACAAATTCTGCCCAAAGTCTCTTGGCACAGAAATTAGGAAAAAGTCTGCGTGCGGCTGATAACAGAACCTTATTTAACTCAAGTCAGTAATTGGCCGAAAAATGGTCGTTATATCTTAGCACAATATGACGACCATTCAATTGTTGTTTATCAGGCGTATCGTCCAGCTATTGGTGACTTCGCCGCTACCTACGGTTATTTTGGTGATGAGTTCAGTTTTGACCGCATGAGTTGGATCAAACCTAACTTCCTCTGGATGATGTATCGTTCCGGATGGGGTAGAAAAACTGGGCAAGAGGTAGTGTTAGCTATTTGGATTAAGCGTTCGGCTTTTGATGAAATTTTAGCAGCGGCTGTTCATTCCAGCTACGTTCCAGAACTTTATCCTAATAAAAGTGCATGGCAAAGAGCACTGAAGCAATCACAAGTCCGCCTGCAATGGGATCCAGACCATCACCCATCTGGGACAAAATTAGAACGACGCGCTATTCAGTTAGGGTTACGTGGTCAAGTGCTAGCTAGTTACGCCAAAGATTGGATTGTCAACATTGAGGATATCTCGGACTTTGTACAAAAACAGAGGCAAAACATTAAATCTGACTGTGCAGAGTTGATTACAGCACAGGAGAGGGTCTATTCTGTGTTTGATACCGAAACGCAAGCAAAGCTGAGATTATCTGCCTGGACTGAATAGTTTTTTATGAGAATTGCCCTATTTACCGAAACCTTTTTACCCAAGGTTGACGGCATTGTAACGCGTCTGCGCCATACTGTTGACCATCTACAGCGCAGTGGTAATCAAGTGCTGGTAATTGCCCCTGATGGAGGCATCACTGAACACAAAGGCGCTAAAGTTTACGGCGTTACTGGCTTTCCTCTCCCATTGTATCCAGAATTGAAAATGGCACTTCCCCGCCCAGCCATTGGTTACGCTTTAGAAGAGTTTAAGCCAGATATTATTCATGTCGTGAATCCAGCAGTTTTGGGTTTATCTGGGATATTTTATAGCAAAATCCTTAAAATCCCCTTAGTGGCGTCTTATCATACGCATTTACCCCAATATCTTCAGCATTACGGCTTGGGGATGCTGGAAGGTTTACTTTGGGAATTACTGAAAGGCGCTCATAATCAGGCAGCTTTAAATCTGTGTACCTCCACAGCAATGGTGGAGGAACTGACAGCACACGGTATTGAACGTGTAGATTTATGGCAACGCGGGGTGGATACGGAATTATTTCACCCCGATTTAGCTAGTGTAGAGATGCGATCGCGTCTATCAAAAAATCATCCAGAAAGCCCATTGCTACTTTACGTTGGACGGCTTTCTGCTGAAAAAGAAATTGAGCGCATCAAACCAATTTTAGAAGCCATTCCGGAAGCGCGGTTGGCATTGGTTGGGGATGGGCCCCACCGTCAAGCATTGCAAAAACACTTTTCTGGCACAAACACTTATTTTGTTGGGTATCTCATGGGGCAAGAATTAGGTTCTGCCTTTGCGAGTGCTGATGCCTTTATCTTTCCTTCCCGTACAGAAACATTAGGTTTGGTACTACTAGAAGCGATGGCTGCTGGCTGTCCGGTGGTAGCAGCCCGTTCGGGGGGAATACCTGATATTGTGACAGATGGGGTAAATGGATATCTTTTCGAGCCAACAGCAGATGTTCAAGGAGCATTAGCTGCTACTGTTCGCCTCTTAGAACAAAAACAACAACGAGACATCATTCGTCAAAATGCTCGCCAGGAAGCAGAAAGTTGGGGTTGGGCAGCTGCCACCAGGCAGCTACAAGATTACTATCAAAAGGTGATATTTTCTGAAAAGTTGGCAAAATCTGGGAGTAGGGAGTAGGGAGTGGGGAAGAAGCAAGGGAGCAGGGGGCACGGAGCAAGGGAGAAGAGTTTTCCCCTCTGCTAAGAGCACCCCGCCCCGATGCATCTTTTTAATACCCTATGTCCAAAATTTAAAATCCAAAATCTAAAATCACCATGACACTCCCCAATCCTGGCAGCGTCTTGGCTACATTAACTGAACTGACTCAAGTTAATCGTACTCACGCCCTACTGCGTCGCGTAAAAGACTTATCTGTTAATGAATTTGTTTGCTTACTCGACTTCATAACTGCTGAGTTCCAGCAATTTCTTAGAGCTATTGAACTGATCAATAATGAAGCTCTAGAAACTATGTTGGAGAAGGTGCTAGAAGCTATCACACTCAAAATTGGTCAAATCTTGCAAGCAGAACACACAGCTATTTTTTTAGTTGACTATGACAAAGGTCAACTGTGGTCAAAAGTTCCTCAAGATAATACCCAAAAATTCTTAGAAATTCGGACTCCCATTACAGTGGGTATACCTGGCCATGTTGCCAGTACAGGTCAATATCTCAATATATCTGAAACTTATACCCACCCCCTATTTAGCCCAGAACTTGAAAAACAAATGGGCTACAAAATCCGCAATATTTTATGTATGCCGGTTATTAGTAGCAAAAACCAGACTGTAGCGGTAGTGCAACTGGCTAATAAAACCGGGAATATTCCGTTTAATCATGATGATGAAGAACGTTTTCGAGACTTTGCCGCTTCTATTGGTATTATCCTGGAAAGCTGCCAATCTTTTTATGTAGCCGCTCGTAATCAAAGAGGCGCAACAGCTTTGTTGCGGGCAACTCAGACACTGGGGCAAAGTCTGGATTTAGAAGCAACTTTGCAGATAGTCATGGAGCAAGCTCGAATTTTAATGCAAGCAGACCGAAGCACACTGTTTTTATATCGGAAAGAGATGAGCGAACTCTGGACGAAAGTGGCCGCTGCGGCAGATGGCACAAACTTGATAGAAATCCGCATTCTTGCTAACCGGGGCATTGCTGGATATGTTGCCTCCACGGGTGAAGCCCTAAATATCTCCGATGCCTACAAAGACCCCCGCTTTGACCCAACTACAGATAGAAAGACTGGGTATGTAACTCGCAATATCCTGTGTTTGCCAGTATTTAATTCTGCAAATGAATTGATTGGCGTTACACAATTAATTAATAAGCAACAAAGCAGTTTTACTGCTTCTGATGAAGAGTTTATGCGGGCTTTTAATAATCAAGCAGGAATTGCCTTAGAAAATGCTCGCCTGTTTGAAAATGTGCTGTTAGAAAAACAGTATCAAAAAGATATTTTACAAAGTCTGTCAGATGCTGTGATTTCTACAGATATGGCAGGACAGATTGTCACGATTAATGATGCGGCCTTGGAGTTACTGGGTTGCCCGATAGGAGACGCTAATAGTAAGAACAACAAGCTTTTGTGGGAACAAAATTTGATTGGTCGCCTAGTTTGGGAAGTTGTGCCGATTGAAAATCTCCAAATGCGGCTAGAAGATAGTTTAAAAACTGGAGCTAAACATTATGTGCCAGAGCAAAGTTTGATGGTGGGAATTTCTCAAGTTAAGAGTGAGGAGTTAGGAGTTAAAAGTGAGACTCAACAATCAAAATTTAGGACTCAGGACTCCATCTTAGCAGTACGCGATCGCACTAATGCCGATATTTTCATTCCCTGGAATCAACCCCTCACTCCCCAATCTGAGTTTCTCACCGCTGATGAGGTACAAACACTAGAACGCAGTATCAATCTCACTGTTAATCCCCTGACTAACCCAGAAGGCGGGGTCCGCGGTGGTTTGGTGGTGTTGGAAGACATTAGTCAGGAAAAACGGATGAAAACTACCATGTCCCGCTATCTAACACCCCATGTAGCTGAACAAGTGATGGCTTTGGGGGAAGATGCTTTAATGGTAGGCGAACGGAAGGAAGTAACTATCTTGTTTTCTGATATCCGAGGCTACACAACACTTACGGAAAATCTCGGTGCAGCTGAGGTAGTATTGCTGCTCAATCAGTATTTTGAAACGATGGTGGAGGCGGTTTTTAACTATGAAGGCACTCTCGATAAATTTATTGGTGATGCCTTAATGGCGGTATTTGGTGCGCCGTTACCACTTACAGAAAATCATGCTTGGAGGGCCGTGCAGTCAGCGTTAGATATGAGACATCGCCTAGAGGAATTTAACCAGCGACGAATTATCCAGGCGCAGCCACAAATTCATATTGGCATTGGAATTAGTTCTGGGGATGTGGTTTCGGGTAATATTGGTTCCCGTAAACGAATGGATTACACCGTAATTGGAGATGGTGTAAATTTGAGTTCGCGCTTGGAAGCGGTGACTAAGGATTATGGTTGTGATATTCTGTTAAGCGAATTTACTTACCAGCTTTGCAGCGATCGCATTTGGGTGCGCCAGTTAGATAAAATCCGAGTCAAAGGGAAACACCAGGCAGTTAATATCTACGAGTTAATTGGCGATCGCAATACTCCTCTAGATGCCAAAACCCAAGAGTTTTTGTTTCACTATCACACTGGACGCGCTGCTTATTTATCGCGCAACTTCTCACAAGCGATCGCTTGTTTTGAAGCCGCCAAATGCATTCAACCCCAAGACCAAGCTGTTAATATTCACCTAGAACGTGCGCGTAATTATCAACAAACGCCGCCCCCAGAGTCTTGGGATGGTGTTTGGACAATGCTTACTAAGTAGTCATTGGTCATTGGTCATTGGTCATTGGTCATTGGTCAAGAGTTAGAAATCCTTCCCCTGCTCCCTGCTTCCTCTGCCTCTGCCTAATGCCCCGCGTCTTGGCTTCAACCTTGAGCCTCCCCCTGGTCACCCTGAAACGGGTCTTCGCCAATTCCTAGCTCTTTTTTTGAGCGTTTCAACTGTTTCCACAGATCCTTGATTTGTTCGTAAGCTGCACCTGGAGGTACTTTTCCACCTGTTTCTAAATTGCAAATGTAGCTTACACGTTGGGCAAATTCCTGTAGATTTGCATTAAAAACCAAGTTTTCTGGCTTTACCTGACCGTAGTAGCGGCCACGAGGGAAGAGAAAATCATCCTTGTTCACTATTTTTTTCTCCATTTATTCAATTCACCTTGTGTTTGGGTATTTGAAGCTGAATCACTAGCTAATCTAATCTTTCTTTTGTTCAGACTGGCCGAAATCAAATCTCCAACTCTTTTTGCAATTGATGATGCAGGAATTGGTTGATTCAGATTTTGAGACTAGAGGATAAAGCTTGAAATACTTTTGTTGTAAATGTTACAAAACAAGTTTCTGCTAAAGTTACTAGAGAGAATGTTTGACTTTCCTTCCGGTTGTCAATTTATCTCATCTTAATTTATGAAGTTCGGATTGTAATTAACTTCAGTCGAAACCCTGACTTACAAACTGTTAAAACATATCCGTATGTCTTGGTAAAAACTTTTTGCAAAAATAATTACAATTTCAAATGTAAATTTACTTAGGTAAACATACTATATATCAAAGCCAATTGTCCTCTGTTAAAAGTTAGATATTCATTTCTGAATCTTGGCAATTGGCTCCTGATTCCGTGACCAAGAAGAGGCCATTGGGCATTGGTTATTAATTACTCTCCTTCGCTCCCCTGCTCTTCCTGCTTCCTTATCTTCCTGTGCCCCTCTGCCCAATGATCGTTATCCCTGCTTCCCCTTCAATAATCACCAATGGCTAATAGTTAATAACTAAAGATAAAATGGTGAAGCCTCAAAGGACAACTTTTGTCCATCGCCCAGAACTTTACCTGCCACCATGTCTGTTAATTCCAAGTTATACGAAGGCAAAGCGAAAATTCTCTATACAACGGACGATCCCGAAGTCTTGTTGGCTGATTTTAAGGACGACGCCACGGCGTTTAACGCCCAAAAGCGTGGCAGCATCCAAGGAAAAGGAAAAATAAATTGTAGCATTTCCAGCCAGCTTTTTAAACAGTTGGAGGCAAATGGTATAAAGACTCACTTTATTGACAGCCCTGCCCCGAATCAAATGCGGGTGAGAGCAGTAAAGATTTTACCCTTAGAAGTAGTTATCAGAAATATTGCTGCTGGCAGTCTGTGTCAGCAAACGGGGTTACCAGTGGGTACAATTCTGAAACAGCCTTTGGTTGAGTTTTACTACAAAAACGATCAGTTAGGAGATCCTTTATTGACACGCGATCGCCTGTACCTGCTAGAACTAGCTACCCCGGAACAAGTAGACGCAATTACACATCTAGCATTGCAAATCAATGAATTTCTTAAGAACTTTTGGCTGCGGTGCGGCATTACCCTAGTAGACTTCAAACTAGAGTTTGGTTTGGACTCACAACAGCAGTTGCTCTTGGCAGATGAAATTAGCCCCGACACCTGCCGTTTGTGGGATACCGCAGAAGAGGACTCAAACCGCCGGGTAATGGACAAAGACCGCTTTCGCCGGGACTTAGGAAATGTAGAGGATGCCTACCAGGAGGTTTTACAAAGAGTGCTAAAAGCAGTAGAAACTATAAATTAAACAGGTAAAAACTAAAAGGTGAGAAGGAATTATCTTTGGCTTTTGCCTTTTGCCTTTTGCCTTGTAAAGTAAAAAAGCAAAAGAAAAAAATTATGTTTTGAGTTTTACCTTTGGCATAAGGGCATTATTGCCTTGTGATGGTGTGTGTGGTCGTGAAGAGGAATCTAAGTAAAATGCGTTTATCTCCCGTATTGCTGGCAGCAGTAGCAATTGCAGTCCCTTTGGGCGGCTCATTGAGTGCAAATGCAGAAACCGCCAACAGTTCAAAACAGACAACAGAAGTTTTGACACTAGAAACAAATCAGCAGCCAGAAAAGGATACTGGTCAGGATAACTCTAGTAAAAGTCTAGAATCTCAACCTAATCCCACAAGAGTTACAGAGGGAGAGCGTCTCCAATCCCGCGTTGTCGCAATTTACCCTGCCAATCCAGCAGCGGTGCCTGCGGCGGGCTACGCCTACGCGGCCTCAGAGGTAACAGTACCAACCTCCAAAACGCCAACAACTGCACAACAAACCCCTCAAATCAATCCCAGCCCTACTCAACAGCCGTCTCCGGCTCCAGAGATTCCACCGCCAGAAATTCAACAACCAACGCCTTCGCCAACTCCTGAGACCACTCCAGTCCCAGAAAATGTCAATCCACCGACAACGGAACCTTTATTACCCACAACACCAGAACCATCTGCCACTCCAGACATTTCACCTCCAGCTAGTCAACAAAGAACACCTACCCCCAGCCCAGGTGCTACTCCCAGTCCGCAGAATGTTAACCCGCCGACAACTCCGGAAAATACTCAACCTAACGCAGCCCCAGAAGCCAATGACCCCCGCGTACTGGTGTCGGAAGTAGTAGTTAGATCGCAGGCTGGGCAACTACCACCAGAACTGGAAGACCAAGTTTACAGAGTAATTCGTACCCAACCAGGACGAACGACAACCCGCAGCCAACTGCAAGAAGATATTAACGCCATCTTTGGAACTGGCTTCTTCTCCAACGTCCAAGCAGCGCCAGAAGATACCCCCTTGGGAGTGCGGGTAAGCTTTGTGGTGCAGCCAAACCCCGTTTTAAGCAAAGTAGAAGTGCAAGCCAATCCTGGCACTGGTGTTGCTTCTGTGCTACCAGCTAATACTGTGGATGAAGTATTTAAGGAGCAGTATGGCAAAATCCTCAACTTGCGTGACTTGCAGGAAGGCATCAAGCAGTTAAACAAGCGGTATCAAGACCAAGGTTACGTGCTAGCCAACGTGATTGGAGCGCCACAAGTCTCTGAAAACGGAGTTGTTACTTTGCAAGTAGCAGAAGGGGTAGTAGAGAATATTAGAGTCCGATTCCGCAATAAAGATGGTCAGGAGACAGACGAGAAGGGACAACCAATTCGGGGACGGACACAGGATTACATCATTACACGAGAATTGGAGTTGAAGCCAGGACAAGTATTCAATCGCAACACAGTGCAAAAAGACTTACAGCGCGTGTATGGACTGGGACTGTTTGAAGATGTGAATGTGTCCCTTGACCCTGGTACTGACCCCAGCAAGGTAGATGTAGTAGTGAATGTAGCTGAACGCAGCAGCGGTTCTATTGCAGCTGGGGCAGGGATTAGTTCTGCTAGCGGGCTTTTTGGAACAGTTAGCTATCAACAGCAAAACCTGAACGGTAGGAACCAAAAACTGGGGGCAGAAGTACAGGTGGGAGAACGGGAACTGCTGTTTGACCTGCGGTTTACCGACCCCTGGATTGCGGGAGATCCTTACCGGACTTCCTACACAACCAATCTTTTCCGCCGCAGTTCTATTTCGTTGATTTTTGATGGTAAAGATCAGGATATTAGGACTTTTGACCCAAACCCAAATAATATCAATAATGAAGATTCTCAGGATCGCCCCCGCATTCTCCGCCTAGGCGGTGGTGTCACCTTTACCCGTCCCCTGTCGGCTAATCCTTACAAAACTTCCGTCTGGACTGCTTCAGCAGGTATACAGTATCAACGAGTTTCTGCCCGTGATGCTGATGGCAATCTCAGACCAACAGGAGGGCTATTCAATGATGATGGAATTCCCATCGACGAGAATGGAAACCCCACCAGCAATGGTCAACCAATCACAATTCCACTGACCGAATCTCCAGGAGGTCAAGACGATTTACTACTGCTGCAAGTAGGTCTACAGCGCGATCTCCGTAATAACCCATTGCAACCCACTAGCGGTTCTTATCTGCGTTTCGGGGTCGATCAGTCGGTTCCTATTGGACTAGGCAACATTTTCCTTACCAGATTGCGAGGTAGTTACAGTCGATATTTACCCGTCCAATTGATTAGCCTCAGCAAAGGGGCACAAACCTTAGCATTTAACCTGCAAGCAGGAACCGTCCTTGGTGACTTGCCTCCCTACGAAGCTTTTACCCTTGGGGGTAGCAACTCCGTCCGGGGTTATGAAGAAGGAGCATTAAGTAGTGGACGCTCTTATGTGCAAGCATCAGTTGAGTATCGATTTCCAGTTTTTTCTGTAGTCAGTGGCGCACTATTTTTTGATCTCGGCAGCGACTTGGGGACTAGTACTAGGGCCGCTGAAGTATTGAACAAAAATGGCAGTGGCTTCGGTTATGGTCTTGGCGTTCGCGTCCAGTCTCCATTGGGGCCAATTCGGATTGACTATGGTATCAACGATGACGGTGATAGCCGGATTAATTTCGGTATTGGCGAAAGGTTTTAATTTGTCATTAATCATTGGTGAATAACAAAGGGCTAATGACAACTCTCTTTTCCTAATTAGCTTGCTAATTTTTACATTTACCTCAATACTGTTCCGATAAAGGGATTAATGACATTTTAGGAGAATATCAGGGCTTTTACCAAAAGAAACGATGAACAATACTAAACGAAATATATTGACTTTTCGGCTATGCAACAGCAGACTCTAGCCGCCCAAATTACTCAAATAGGGGTGGGACTGCATAGCGGTGTAAGTACCCAGGTGCGGATACTACCAGCTGAGGCGGGAAGTGGACGCTACTTTGTGCGGGTGGATTTACCGGATTTGCCAATCATTCCAGCCCAAGTTGAGGCAGTTAGTCACACTGTTCTCTCAACTCAGTTGGGTAAAGATGAGGTATCTGTTCGCACAGTAGAACATTTATTGGCAGCGCTTTCTGGTATGGGTGTGGATAATGCCCGTATTGAAATTGATGGTCTAGAAGTTCCACTTTTAGATGGTTCGGCAAGTGTGTGGACAGCCAACATTGCCCAAGTTGGCTTAGTAACACAACCCGTTAACAACCAAGTTCCCTTGGCTGTTACAGAACCAATATGGGTCTATCAAGGGGATGCCTTTGTATGTGCCCTCCCAGCACCAGAAACCCGCTTTAGTTATGGTATTGATTTTGACCTGCCTGCTATTGGTAATCAATGGTATAGTTGGTCACCAACTGCTGAACTAGGAAAAGCTTCTGCTAGCTTTGCTGCGGAAATTGCTCCCGCCCGTACTTTTGGGTTACTGCATCAAATTGAACACTTACAAAAAACAGGGTTAATTAAAGGTGGCAGTTTGGATAATGCACTCGTTTGTGGATCAGAAGGCTGGCTAAATCCACCATTAAGATTTGCAAATGAGCCAGTCCGTCATAAAATCTTGGATTTAGTAGGAGATTTAAGTTTACTAGGAACTTTTCCTCGTGCTCATTTCTTAGCGTATAAAGCCAGCCACAATTTACACATTCAACTGGCTCAGAGAATTTTAGATTTTGGATTTTAGATTTTGGATTCTTAAAATCCAGGATTATTAAGGCTTTTGATATACGCCTGCCTACTAAAGTTTCAGATTAAAAATTAACCATACGGCCAATGTCAATCCTCACTGAAGTGAATACCATCGATACGACTACATCTACCGAACCACAGGCGATAAATGAGACTACAATCAGTTCTGAGATTAAAACAACTTTCACATCTGAAGAAATTCAGGAATTGCTACCCCACCGCTACCCATTTTTACTTGTAGACAAAATAATTGACTACGTTCCAGGGAAAAAAGCTGTTGGCGTTAAAAATGTCACTATCAACGAACCCCATTTCCAAGGACATTTCCCTGGACGTCCACTGATGCCAGGGGTGCTAATTGTTGAAGCAATGGCACAAGTTGGGGGCATTGTCCTAACTCAAATGTCTTCGGTAGAAGGAGGGCTGTTCGTCTTCGCTGGTATCGATAAAGTTCGCTTTCGTCGCCAGGTCGTACCGGGGGATCAACTAGTAATGACGGTGGAACTGTTATGGGTAAAACAACGTCGTTTCGGTAAGATGCAAGGTCGTGCTGAAGTTGACGGTCAACTTGCTTCTGAAGGGGAATTAATGTTTTCTCTAGTTAACTAAAAGTTTGCTTTCGTGGTATGGGCATAGCCGTGAAATGCCCCTACTGAATCCTAAAAAGGATAGCAGTTAAAAAAATCCACAACAGCATCTGATAATTTCTTGATTTTCGACGCCCTCTCTACGAGACGCACTCACGTTCACACTTAACTTGCTTTGCCCGACACTTTCGTTCACTGAAATACTTCACGCTCAACAATGCCAGTAGCCTCGATGGAACGGCAGTCTGTATAACTCTCTTAACCAGAGTAACGCACTGCTTTAGAAACCCTACCCGGCGCTGGCTTATCAAGACAGTTCTGGAGATTCACCCTTGAAAACGCTAATTCATCCAACTGCTGTAATTCATCCGAAATCGGAACTCCACCATACAGTGCAAGTCGGTGCCTATGCTGTGATTGGAGCGCATGTCAAAGTGGGCCCTGAAACAATAATCGGCGCTCATGCAGTGCTAGAGGGACCTTGTGAAATTGGGGCGCAAAATCAGATTTTTACAGGTGCAGCCATCGGCATGGAACCCCAGGATCTCAAGTTTGTGGGAGAGCCAACCTGGGTCAAAATTGGTGATAACAACTTAATTCGTGAGTACGTTACCATTAACCGCGCTACCGGTGCTGGTGAAGCGACGGTAATTGGTGATGGTAATCTGTTGATGGCTTATGTCCATGTGGCTCATAACTGCGTGATTGAAGACCAAGTAGTGATTGCTAACTCTGTGGCGTTAGCAGGTCATGTCCATATAGAGTCACGCGCTAGGCTGAGTGGGGTTTTAGGTGTCCATCAATTTGTGCATATTGGTAGACAAGCAATGGTGGGAGGCATGGCACGTATTGACCGGGATGTGGCCCCATATATGCTAGTGGAGGGAAATCCGGCGCGGGTACGAACCCTCAACCTTGTCGGACTTAAACGGTCTGGTATGGACTCAGCAGATTTGCAAATGCTGAAAAAAGCCTTCCGCATTCTCTACCGTTCTGATTTGTCCTTTAAGGATGCCTTGGAACAACTGGAACTATTAGGGGATAGCGAAGAATTGCAGCATCTGCGCCGCTTCCTGCTACTTTCTCAGATGCCAGGAAGGCGTGGCTTGATTCCCGGTAAGGGCAAAAAAGGCGCGAGTGATGAATCGTGAGATGTGAATTAGGAGTTATGAATTATGAGTTATAAATTAAATTTTTAACTACTAACTCCTAACTCCTAACTACTCACTCCTAATTTTTACTAATTACCAATTATCAAATGCGGATATTTATCAGCACTGGCGAAGTATCTGGCGATTTGCAAGGGTCGCTCCTAATTACAGCGCTGAGGCGTCAAGCTGTGGCGATTGGGTTGGAATTAGAGATTGTGGCGCTAGGTGGCGAAAAAATGGTAGAGGCTGGGGCAATTCTGCTGGGCAATACCAGTAGTATTGGCTCAATGGGTATTCTAGAAGGGTTGCCTTATGTTTTGCCGACTCTCCAGGTGCAACGACAGGCGATCGCTTCTTTAAAGCAAAATCCACCTGACCTGGTAGTGCTGATCGATTATATGACTCCGAATCTTGAGATTGGGACTTATATGAAACAGCATCTGCCAGATGTGCCTGTGGTGTATTATATTGCTCCCCAAGAGTGGGCTTGGTCATTAAGTTTGCGTAGAACTAACCGGATTGTTGGTTTTACAGATAAGCTGTTGGCAATCTTTCCACAAGAAGCGCGTTACTTTCGCGAGAAAGGCGCAAATGTTAGTTGGGTGGGACATCCTTTGGTTGACCGAATGCAAGATGCTCCTAGTAGGGAAGCAGCTCGTGCAATATTAGGGATTGCACCAGAACAGATTGCGATCGCACTTCTCCCCGCCTCTCGCCGCCAAGAACTAAAATATCTTTTACCAGCAATTTTTCAAGCCGCCCAAACTATTCAAGCGAAATTACCTGAAGTTCATTTCTGGATACCTTTATCCCTGGAAATCTATAGACAGCCGATTGAGCAGGCTATTGAGCGTTACGGTTTACGGGCGACAATTATATCAGGTCAACAAATGGAAGTTTTTGCTGCTGCTGATTTAGCCATTAGTAAATCTGGTACTGTCAACCTGGAACTTGCTCTGTTAAACGTGCCGCAAGTTGTAGTTTATCGCCTCAGTCGTTTGACTGCGTGGATAGCTCGTAAAATCCTCAAAGGTTCAATAACCTTCGCATCGCCACCTAATTTAGTCGTGATGAAGCCGATTGTGCCAGAATTTTTACAAGAGCAAGCCACAGTAGAAAATATTACCCAAGCAGCGATGGAACTGCTACTCAATCCCAGTCGCAGAGAGCAAACTTTGCTAGATTATGAAGAAATGCGGCAAAGTTTAGGAGAAGTTGGGGTTTGCGATCGCGCTGCTCAAGAAATTTTGCAAATGCTACCTGAGACTGGGGGCTAGGGAATGAGGACTGGGAAAATTTTGTATATTTAATACGCGATACTCAATACCCAATACCCAATCCTTTTAGAGGTGTCATGGCTTATGAGATGAAAAAACAAAGAGCGATCGCAGTTGACTTATTCGCGGGCGCGGGCGGTATGACTCTTGGCTTTGAACAAGCTGGTTTTGATGTGCTGGCGTCTGTGGAAATTGACCCCATCCACTGTGCAACACATGAGTTTAACTTTCCTTATTGCTCAGTGTTATGTAAAAGTGTTGTGGATACAACCGGGGAAGAAATTAGAAATCGGTCTAAAATTGGCGATCGCGAAATAGATGTGGTAATTTGTGGCTCACCATGTCAAGGATTTTCTCTAATTGGTAAACGGGCTGTTGATGATCCACGAAACTCTTTGGTATTTCACTTTCATCGGCTGGTTTTTGAGCTAAAACCAAAATTTTTTGTAATGGAAAATGTTCGGGGGATCACAGTTGGCGAACACAAACAAATCCTCCAAAGCTTAATTAGCGAATTTCAAATTTACGGTTATAAAGTAGAAGAAAATTACCAAGTTCTCAACGCCGCACATTACGGAGTACCACAGTCCCGTGAGAGATTATTTCTCATAGGTGCAAGAGAGGATGTAGACTTACCAAAGTACCCTCAGGCGATTACTAAAAAAGCATTACCGAATAATTTAAATTCTAAAAAAATATCTGATGTGTCATTGAGTCCTACAGTATTGGATGCAATTGGAGATTTACCTGAAATAGAAAAATATCCAGAGTTACTAACAACAGATTGGGTTGTAGCAGAATACGAAAAGCCTAGTAACTATGCTCTTGTGCTTCGGGGTATCAAATGCCTAAATGATGATTATTCTTATAAACGTGAATATGATTTGCGAATACTTTCTTCAAGTTTAAGAACAAAACATTCAGCGGAAACTATTAAACGTTTTCAGGAGACTCAACAAGGCGAGAGAGAAAAAATTAGTCGTTTTTATAAGCTGCATCCTGATGGTGTCTGTAATACTTTAAGAGCCGGAACAGACAAGTATAGGGGTTCTTTCACATCTCCTAGACCGATTCATCCAATTACGCCGCGCTGTATCACAGTTAGAGAAGCAGCGAGATTGCATTCTTACCCAGATTGGTTTAGATTTCATGTAACTAAATGGCACGGATTTCGGCAAGTTGGTAACTCTGTACCACCATTACTAGCAAAGGCTGTGGCGGCGGAAATTATTCGCAATTTGAATATTTCGCCTTTTAAGCCGAGTTTCCGATACAAGTTGCCAGAGGAGAAGCTATTACAATTTAATATGTCGCAAGCGGCACAATATTATCAGCGTGAATAGTAAGAATACACTCTGTAATATGTGCAAAGTTGGCTAAGTCCAAGCACGGAAGAATGTACTATCTTCCCAGATATTAGCAGTTCGTTGAGCGATCGCTGTCAATTCTTGCTCCTTGATCAGTCTTGCTTGCTAGAAACACCTTTGAGCGATGGGGTGGTAGCACTTTGCCTAAATAATCTTCACTCGGCCCATAACTAGCGGCTGTATCAAAGTAGCGAATGCCAAGTTCCAGCGCTTTTTGAATAATTGCCGCAGCATCACCCTCTTTTCCTTCCCAGGATAGCGGCGTTTGTCCTGCTCCTCCTAACCCAAAGATAGGCAGATTTACTTCCGTGCGTCCCAG
Source organism: Nostoc sp. ChiQUE02 (assembly GCF_034531305.2). Taxonomy (NCBI): domain Bacteria; kingdom Bacillati; phylum Cyanobacteriota; class Cyanophyceae; order Nostocales; family Nostocaceae; genus Nostoc; species Nostoc sp. ChiQUE02. The sequence continues at coordinate 19,138 of NZ_JAVRBN020000008.1, read as the reverse complement.
CACCTGTTCTGGCATAGTTGCTGGCGGTGTTGCGGTGTTGGTAGTATTTTGCTCTAAAGCATTAGTTGCCACAATACCTCCAGTCACAGCGATGCTGGTAATTAGGAAATTACGCCGCGTCTTTCCTTCTGTCATGATTGGCTTCGGGAGCGAAATTACTTTTATTATAAAATTTTAGCTAGGGAGAATTAGGTGGGTATCCTTCTAAAGCATAGATCCACCACACTCCATCAGTATAGGTCAAAATCCAGAAGTGTTGAATGTTAAGAAAAAGCCGATAAAAATAGCCCAAAATCTAACATATTTTGGGCGAAAGTTGAAAATAGCTTAATTTATTATAATTATTGCAAAAATCCCGATTTTAAACTCTTTGTCTGCGCTTATACGTGAGACAAATCAAACACTAGCGTTCCTTTATAATCACAGAACTTCCATTAGTAATACTTACTTTTTGAATAAAAACATCAGTACAAGATGATAAAATATCAGCGCTGATTTGATTAGCAATAAATTCGAAATCTTGGTTTGTTAATCCCTGTGCAGTATCGCCACTTAAGTTAATATAAATAGTTAGGTTTTGAAGATTACTAGAAGACTGTTCATTGTCTAGTGCTTCTAATTCAGCTTCTGCCATACCCAAATCAAACTCTTTACTCCAAGCTGGAAACTCTTTACCAGTTTGTTGTCCATAAACTTTCACTATTTCAACAGATGCAGCCCCTAAAGCAGTTAAGCCTTTGCGGATAAATGGAACTAAAATTTGCTGATTTGGTACTTGAGTAGATTCTAGTATTACCTCTAAGCAAGCATCTTGAAAGGCAACTTTTGCAGCGATCCCTTTGGGGTGTAGGTGGCGGTTCATCAGAGATGCGATCGCCTCTGTATCTCCCTGTTTTGCAAGTTTGAGAATATTTGGCTGTGTCATAACCAGTAAAAGAGAAAATCTAGGAAAATAAACTTATATTCTCAGGATTCCCTCTTGACAGCCTTAAGTAACATTATGATGCAAGATATCAGCTAATCTGGGCTAAAATGTCTAGTATAAAGATAGTCTTTCACAGACTTTTGCAAAAAATATATTTTCCCTGTATCAACATCAAAAGCTCTTGTTTTTGTGCTTGCAAAATTAACAGGATTAATATCAATCAGTTTAATTCCAATTTTAAATATGAAGTTTTATCGAGATCATGCTTGGCCTTCAACGTTGGAAGAAGCCATAGTTATCCAAGAAAAGCTGCGAGATCAAGTAATTACTGAAGATCAACTGCAAGAACCTATCCAGTACGTTGCTGGAGTAGATATGGGTTTTGAAGCTGATGGAACCATTAGCCGTGCAGCTGTCGCAGTACTGAGTTTTCCTGATTTGCAAGTAGTCGAGACAAGCCTAGCACACCGTCCTACGACCTTTCCTTATGTTCCTGGGTTTCTCTCATTTCGGGAAATTCCAGCTGTCCTCGATGCCCTAGAGAAGATTAAAACAACACCAGATATCATCCTGTGTGATGGTCAGGGAATTGCTCATCCCCGCAGATTAGGTATAGCTAGCCATTTAGGGTTACTTATAGATATGCCGACAATTGGTGTAGCCAAATCCAGGTTAGTAGGTAAGTATGAGGAATTGCCAGAAACCAAAGGCAGTACGCAACCACTGATATATGACGGTGAAACAGTTGGCGCAGTTTTGCGATCGCGCACAGGAGTAAAACCTCTGTACATCTCCAGTGGACATCGAATTAGTTTACCGACAGCAATTGACTATGTATTACGCTGCACGCCAAAATATCGGCTGCCAGAAACTACGCGCATTGCTGATAAATTAGCATCGGATAGATAAAGCTTGTTGAAGTTTTTTCTAAATACTTGCTTGCACCTACTCAATCATGTTAGGAATCGCACAGGAAGAAGTTGAAGTAGCTAAATACGATTTACGAAGTTAGAACAATGAACGCACTAACTTTACAGTGGCACGATGCAGGCCAAGATAAAACTCAGAACATTTACGAACAACAGCCAAGTCAAAATCCTGGCACTGTCCGCATCGGTCGCGACCCACTCCGGTGCGATATTCTTCTGAGTCACCCCACTGTCTCTGGTTTACACGTTGAAATATTTTTTCATCAACAGCAACAGCGCTTTTATATCAGGAATTTGCGATCGCAAAATCCCCCCCTTGTCGATGGACGGCAATTAGTTCAAGGTGAAATGCCTTTAACTGAGGGCACTAGTATCACTTTGGGACAAATAAAACTCAACGTTACTAGCGTTTCCACGGGTAGCATTCCAGCAACAATTTTGCTGCCACCCCATCCACCAGTAAACCTCGGACATCACCACCATCCATCAACACCCCCCGCACCACCGCCAGGAGTTTATGGCTTAGAATGCCCCAAATGTCATAAAGTTTCCCCAGGAGAGAATCTACAAATTGGCTGTCATTGGTGTGGGACATCTTTAGCTGCGGCTGTGAGTGTGTTAGTAGCACCAAGTAGTTGAGGAGCAGGGGAGGCAGGGGGAGCATGGGAAGATTTTCTAACTCTTGACGAATGACAAATGACCAATGACAAATGACTTACAAATCCAATTGAGTTGGGACGATCCAGCGACGGGAGAACGGCGAGAACCAAGGTTGAATATGCCGATCGCTTTTGGTCGAGAATTCGCTCGCTTACCTGCTGAACTTAGGGGAGTGCGCGTTTCTAGGATGCTGCTTAACAGTAACGAAGTTTCTCGCTACCATGCCCTAATTGACTGGGAACAAGACCATGTGGTGGTGATTGACCAAGGCAGCGTTAACGGTGTATGTGTCAACGGTCAACCACAAACACGCAGTGTTCTGGCTAATGGCGATACGTTGCAAATTGGCCCCTATGTGATAATGGTGACATTTGTTGCTAGCGCCTCTGCACCAGATACTAGCCCTCCTTCAACGATTCATTTCAACGCAAATACCAATCTCCCAGACCCCAGGTTGCCTGTAGTCCAGCCGCTAACGCCCGTGGCAAGTAATTTCCCGCCATTAGCATTTCAGGCACAAAAGGTCGCTGTGCAAGTACTTCATGCTACGGGATTGCCAGTAGATGAATCTGATTATCTAGCGATCGGGGCGGGACTGGGTAGCTTTTTCTGGGCTGATTTGCTGCGAATTAGTGGTGTGGGTGCTGACAAGATTGTGGCTTTGGGATTAGAGGCGCAGCCCTATGCTCGTTACAAGCGCCTCTGTCTGAATTCGCAAATTCCCTTATATGAAAGACTGCGTTCTAATTCTGACTCTTGTCCTGATAACATTTGGGGCTGGCCTAGTTATGCCTTGCGTGAGGCTTGGCACGATTGCAGCAAAGGGGAGATGAAGTCAGCATTCAAGTATTTGTGGCAAGTGTTTGCTGAACCAACATTTGCAGAAACTTATACTCCCCGTGCGGGTAATGTCTTTGATTCCATAGACCGGGAAGCGAAGCGCATTGGCTGGAATCAAATTTATCGCTATGGGCGAGTTAGGGGAATTCGCAAAACTGATGATGGCAGGTATTGCATAGCCTATTCTCGCGGCCCAGGAAATTATGCTTTTTTAGTTAGTCGTTATTTACATTTAGCTACTGGGTATCCAGCAATTCAGTTTCTCCCAGATTTGCAAGCTTATAGAGAAAAATATCAAGATTTTAAATCTGTAGTCAATGCTTATGAAGCCCACGATCATGTTTATGAGCAACTAGAGCAACATGGTGGTACGGTATTGATTCGGGGGCGGGGAATTGTGGCTTCGCGGATTGTGCAGCGGATTTACGAAGCTAGAAAACGAAATCGGAATATTGCAGTTTTGCATTTAATGCGATCGCCTAAACCGCAAGGTAACAAATTTCAAAAAGCCACGCGCCTAGTCAAAAATCATTACGAATTTCAACCCTTTAACTGGCCGAAAGCCTGTTGGGGCGGTGAACTCCGGGCAATGTTAGAAAAAGCCAGTCCTGATGAACGCAAGCGTTTACTAGCAGACTGGGGTGGAACTACCACCGCCGACCGCCAAGACTGGCAGCAAATTACTGCCCAAGGGTTAAGCGAAGGCTGGTATCAAATTACCTTCGGTGAGGTTCTGGATGTAGAACGAGATGCCCAAAACCGCACTATTACCCGTATCCGAGAGCAAAGCTTTGGGGAAATGAAATTGTTAGCTGACTTTATTGTTGATGCTACCGGACTGGATGCCAAGGTAGATGCTAATCCCCTGCTGGCAGATTTGGTGAAACATTACAATCTCCCAGTCAATCACCTGGGGCGATTGACTGTAGCGAACAATTTTGAATTGGTAGAAATGCGTAGCGATAGAGGTCAAATGTATGCTGCTGGGGCTATTACTTTAGGTGGCCCTTATGCAGCAGTTGATAGTTTCTTGGGCTTGCAGTACGCCGCATTAGTGGCCGTTGATGGACTCGCCGCCGCCCGTGCGCCTGGAGTTCAAAGGTTGAATACTATAAGTTCTTTTAGGCAGTGGTTGAAGTGGGTGTTAAATCAGTCACCTTAGTATTAGGAGGCAGGAAGAATAAAGTATTTACCTGGCTGTTTTGAGTACTAAATTCCAAACTTGAAGCTAAAAGGTGCAACTTCAAGGCTAAAAGGTGCAACTTCGAGGTTCAAAGGCGCAACTTCGAGGCTAAAAGGCTCAACGTTGAGGTTCAGAGGTTAAACGTTGAGGTTCAAAGGCTCAACGTTGAGGTTCAGAGGCTCAACGTCGAGGTTCAGAGGCTCAAGTGGCGATGTCTACGACGGGCTACGCCTACGCAGAATTCTTGTTCTCTGATATGGTGGGTTAAATTGGCGGTTATAAACCGCATCTACACAGGCAAAACCCACCTTCGTGGGTTTCAAACCTTCAATTTTTCGTTAGTCCGCGAAGGCCGACTTTTCGCCCTGGCTCTAAATTGACTACTTCTTATTTTCCCTTGTCTGCTGAACCATTACAGGCACTAAAGTTTTAACTAAACCCGTAATTGCAACAATCACAGAGGCAATTCCCCCAATGGACAATGAAGTCAAAATTGCCGCGGCAAGAATAATTTCAGTGGGACTATATCCATCTCGCATCCAGGTAGATGGATTCTCTACTAATGTTGGTGAGGCGGGGATTAATTGTAAAGTTTGGGTGGTTTGATTAGCGTTGACTGGAGTTATTAAGGCAGTTTTCACGGCTGAACCTCTTCTAAATGTTTCTATGCAAATGGTATTTCTGCAAGAAGAAGAGGAGATACCCTAGAAATGGAGACAAAGTAGAAATTAAGTAGAATCGAGAAGAAATCTCACAAGCTGTCTATGCAATGGGCTGATTTTCTAGCTAACGAAGCTGCTACTAATAGCTTATCCCCAGAGCAAACGGCAGCTTTTGTAGAGCGTTTTAAGACTGAAAACTTAGGGAAGAGTGAGGCAAAACTTGCCAACGAAGAGCAGTTGCGAATTGGCGCAGCTGCTTTTAAAAAGCGGATGACTGAGGTTTATGACAAGTTCGCCAAGAGTTATCCTGAGTTAGCCACTTCTAAACGGGGTAAGTTAGAAAAGTTACGGGCTTACCTGACAGCGAAATATAATGGCGGGCAAGACTTCGGCGTGAGCGCTCAGTCGAACGCTGTTCACCTCACAATTAAAGAAATTCATCAAAATATTCCCCCTGCTGTCCCATTTGAAAAATTTGTGGGACGTGAAGCGGAACTACAAAATCTGCACTCCTCATTACAAACATCTCGCCAAGTTGCGATTGTAGCTGTGGCGGGTATGGGTGGAGTTGGCAAAACTGAACTCGCTACCCAATACGCCAAACAGCATTTGCAGAATTATCAAGGTGGGGTTTGTTGGTTATCAGCACAGGGAATAGATGTCGGAATTCAGATTCTCAGATTTGCGGAACTGAAATTTAAACTCATTGCACCGGAAGATTGGGAATTAGCAGATAGGCTGAGATACTGCTGGCATAATTGGCAACAAGGTGAAGTACTGCTGGTGTTTGATGATGTCACTGACTACAAAACACAGGTTCAGCGTAATCTACCCCCAGAATCACCCCGGTTTAAAGTATTGCTAACAACGCGCCTGGGCTTTGATAGAACTTTGCCGCAATTACCTTTGGGTGTTCTCAAACCATTGGCGGCGATGAAATTATTAAAATTGCTGGTTGTTGATAGAGAACGACTGAAAAGCGAACCTTGGGTTGCGAGAGAAATTTGTAAATCCTTGGGATATTTGCCTTTGGCGTTAGAGTTAGTGGGGCGATATCTGGATACAATGCCAGATTTGTCTTTGGAAACACTGCTAAAGCGGCTAGAGAAAAAGCGACTGGAACACGAAGCAGTAGCCAAAGCTAACCCATTAATGCGTTATGAATACGGTGTGGCTGAAGCTTTTGCATTGAGTTGGGAACAGTTGGATGAGAATTCACAAAAGAAGGGTTGTGGATTAAGTTTGTTTGCGTTGGCTGACATTCCTTTACCTGTTGAGGCGATAGAAGATGATGAACAACAAGAAGTATGGGAAAAAGCCATAGCCGATTTGCTGGAATTGCATTTGCTACAACGACAAAGTAAAGGAATTTATAAGTTACATCCATTGATTCGGCAATTTTTCCAAATGAAGCTGGATGAGTCAAGTGAGGCAGATGAAGTAAAAACCTCCTTTGCAGCGCAAGCGGTAGGGGTGGCAAAACGAATTCCTCAACAGTCTAACCGTGAAGAGATTCTCAACCTCACTTTATATATTCCGCACCTTGCAGAACTTGCAACTGATTTATTTCGGTATCTTAGCGACGAGGATTTAATCACACCGTTCACACGCTTAGGCTGGTTTTATAAAGGTCAAGGACTTTATCAGCAAGCAGAACCTTGGTTGCAGCAGTGTGTAGAAGTGACTAAAAATCGTCTTGGTTTAGAACATCCTCATATCGTCACTAGCCTGAACAATCTCGCAGGACTCTACAAATCTACAGGACACTACAGGAAAGCTGAACCGCTGTATCAGCAAGCTCTAGAACTGAGCAAACGCTTACTGGGAGAAGAACATCCCCTTGTCGCCGCTAGCCTGCACAATCTTGCAGGACTCTACAAATCTACAGGACGCTACAGGGAAGCCGAACCACTTTATCAACAAGCTTTAGAACTAAGCAAATGCTTGCTGGGAGAAGAACATCCCTTTGTCGCCGTTAGTCTACACAATCTTGCAGGACTCTACAAATCTACAGGACGCTACAGGGAAGCCGAACCACTTTATCAGCAAGCTTTAGAACTGAGCAAACGTTTGCTAGGAGATGAACATCCTCATGTTGCCACTAGCCTGAACAATGTCGCAGAACTCTACAAATCTACAGGACGCTACAGAGAAGCCGAACCACTTTATCAGCAAGCTTTAGAATTGAGAAAACGCCTGCTGGGAGAAGAACATCCCGATGTCGCCACTAGCTTGGACAGTCTCGCAGGACTGTACAGTTCTACAGGACGCTACGGGGAAGCCGAACCTTTGTATCAGCAAGCTTTAGAATTGAGAAAACGTCTGCTGGGAGAAGAACATCCCGATGTCAGTACTACCCTGAATAATCTTGCGTTACTCTACTTTCATACAGGATGCTACAGCGAAGCCGAAGTACTGTTACAGCAAGCTTTAGAATTGAGCAAACGTTTGCTGGGAGAAGAACATCCTGATGTCGCCAATAACTTTAACAATCTGGCAGAACTCTACTTTCATACAGGACGCTACAGTAAAGCCGAACCCTTGTATAAGCAAGCCTTGGCAATTAGTGAGCAGACTTTAGGTGTAGGTCATCTCACTACAATGACGGTTCGGGGAAATTATGCCAAGTTTTTAAAAGAAGCATATCGCTAACGATCGCACCCTTTCTCCCAAAATCGCACCAAATTAATGCCACACAACAGTTGTAGTTTAAATTTTAGGAGCGATCGCCCATCAATTCTAACTTCAAATAGCGATCACTCCCTCTTCTCTTTTCCTTGGCGTTCTTGGCGTCTTGACTCTAAGCTGAGTAATGCTTTCTAATAAATTGAGGATCAATTTATGCGAACAATACCAATCCAATTACCAGAAACAGTATTTTCAGCACTTCGTAAAAATCCTGAAGAATTTATCCAAGAAATGCGAATTGCAGCAGCAGTTAAATGGTATGAATTAGGCGACATATCACAAGCTAAAGCAGCAGAAATTGCTGGGCTAACTCGTGCTGAATTTATTAATGCTTTATCACGCTACCAAGTAGATTTTATGCAATATACTGCCCAAGAGTTAGCCCAGGAACTGGCAAATGCCGATTAATTGTGTAATTATTAACTCTTCACCTTTGATTGTTCTTTTAAAAAGTCAGCAAGCACAATTACTTCCACAATTATTCACAGAAATTTTAGTTCCATTAGGTGTTTTTGAATAAGTCACAACAAAAGATGATGTGGTATCAACACAATTACCCAGTATTTCTTGGATACAAACAGTAGAAGTTAATGCTATTGTTCCTGAAGTCGCAGCTTGGGATTTGGGAAAAGGAGAATCACAAGTATTGAGTTTGGCACTAGAAAATTCCGACTGTGCCGCTATTGTTGACGATAGAGCAGCACGGCGTTGTGGTCAAGCTTTAGGTATTACTACTATTGGAACAGGAGGTTTGCTGATATTAGCAAAAAGACGTGGACTAATCCCAAGCATATCTCCTGGAATTCAAGCTTTACGTGACGCTGGTTTGTGGTTATCCGATAGTTTGGTCAATTTACTCAAACAACAAGCAGGAGAATAGCGATCGCCATTAATTGTAACTTCAAACAGCGATACCTTCTCTACGAGACGCTACGCGTAGCTTGCTTCCCCGTAGGGGTACGGTAAGCTTTCCTACGGAACGCTGCGCGAACGCTAACGCTTCCTCTTCTCTCTTCCTTTGGATTTTTTGCGTCCTTCTCTGCAAGACGCGACGCGGTTCGATTCTCATGCTAATTGACAACGTGCGTGAGCCTAATCTGTAGTAGAAATAGCCCCTCATATCCAAAATACATTGAAAAATAGAGCGTAAGCGTAGCCCGTCGTAGACATCGCATAGCCATTTTGAGTACAAAACTCGAAAATTGAGGTTTACAGTCCAATACAGTTTAGATAAGCCCAAAACCCTGATGTAGAGACGCGATTTATCGCGTCTTTAAAGACCAATCATCTACACCAATAACTCATAACCCAAGCGTATTGCTTTAAAGGCTTCAAATGGCAATGCCTAAAGGCAGCCATTGCTTTTAGATGTTTCTATGCAAATGGTATTTCTACCCCAGAGAGAGGAGATTTCCAAATAAAGAGAAAGTAGAATTAAAAATAAACTTCACAAGCTGTTTATGCAATGGGCTAATTTTCTAGCCAAAGAAGCTGCTAAGAATGGCTTATCTCTAAAGCAAACGGCAGCTTTTGCAAAGTATTTTAAGACTGAAAACTTAGGTAAAAGTGAAGCTAAACTTGCCAGCGAATTAAATGTTGATGTTGCTGCTTTCAAAAAGTTGATTAGTGAGGTATATGACAAGTTTGCCCAGAATTATCCTGAATTCACAACTTCCAACAATCGGGACGAACTAGAAAAGTTACAAGCTTACCTAGGGGCAAAATATAATAGCGAATTGGATGCCCTCAGACCATTGGCAGCGATGAAATTATTAAAATCGCTGGTGGTTCGGGAACGACTGCAACAAGAAGCTTGGGTTGCGAGAAGAATTTGTAAATTTTTGGGATATTTGCCATTAGCGTTAGAGTTAGTGGGAGGATATCTGGATAAAATGCCAGAATTGTCTCTGAAAACACTGCTGAAGCGGCTAGAGAAGAAACGAGTGGAACATGAACCAGTAGTCGATGCTAACTCATTGATGCCTTATGAATCGGGTGTAGCTGAAGCTTTTGAATTAAATTGGGAACAGTTGGATGAAAATGCACAAAGCTTTGGCTGTTTGCTAAGTTTGTGTGCCTTAGCTGACATTCCCTTATCTGTTGAGATAATACAAGATGACAAAAAACAAGAACTCAATGAGAAAGCTATAGCCGACTTACTGGAACTACATTTACTACAACAGAAAAGTAAAGGAATTTATCGTCTAAATCCACTGATTCGACAACTTTTCCAAATGAAGTTGGATAAATCAAGTGAGGCGGATAAAGCAAAAACTAACTTTGCAGTGATGATGTTAGAAGTAGCAAAGCTAATTCCGCAACAGCCTAACCCTGAAGATATTCTTAACCTCACTCCACATATTCCGCATATTACAGAAGTTGCAACCCACCTATCCCAGTATCTCAGTGCTGAAAATCTAATTATTCTATATACCAAATTAGCCTGGTTTTACCAGGCTCAAGAACTTTATCAGCAAGCAGAACATTGGTTGCAGCAGTGTGTAGAACTGACTCAAAATCGTCTTGGTTTAGAATATTCACCTGTCGCTGCTAGTCTGAACAATTTAGCACGACTCTACGAATCTACAGGACGCTACAGCGAAGCCGAACCCCTGTATCAGCAAGCTTTAGAACTGAGTAAACGCCTGCTGGGAGAGAACCATCTTGATGTCGCTACTAGCCTGAATAATTTAGCACAACTTTACGATTCTACAGGACGTTACAGCGAAGCCGAACCGCTGTATCAACAAGCTTTAGAACTGAGAAAACGGCTACTGGGAGAAGAACATACCGATGTCGCCACTACCCTGAGCTATTTAGCATTACTCTACGAATCTACAGGACGCTATAGCGAAGCCGAACCTTTATATCAGCAAGCTTTGGCACTGTGGAAACGCCTAGTGGGAGAAGAACATCCCCATGTCGCCACTACCTTGAACAATTTAGCAGCATTGTACTGTTATACAGGACGCTACAGCAAAGCCGAACCCTTGCTTAAAAAAGCTTTAGAACTGAGAAAACGCTTGCTGGGAGAAAACCATCTTGATGTCGCCACTAGCCTGAACAATTTAGCACAACTCTACGAATCTACAAGACGCTACAGCAAAGCCGAACCCTTGTACAAGCAAGCTTTAGAACTGAGTCAACGCCTGCTGGGAGACAATCATCCGGATGTCGCCATTAGCCTGAACAATCTCGCAGCACTCTACCGTCAAACAAGACGCTACAGGAAAGCCAAACCCTTATTTGAGCAAGCTTTGAAAATTTGTGAACAAACTTTAGGCGTAAGTCATCCTACTACTATGACGATTCGGGCAAATTATGCCAGCTTTTTAAGAGAAACATATCACTAGCGATCGCGGAATTAACCCAATAATTACGTTAGCGCAGCGGTAGCGAGTCCACAAACGTCATTACGAATTACGAATTAGTTAAAATAATATCCCCTTCTTCACCAGCGAAGAAGGGGTTACATTCTACTTACATCCTAAAGACTGGCGAGTATCCACACCAGTTTTAGAATTCACACCACTTGCCTTAACACAAAGTTTTTTCACTTGCGTCCCATCTAAAATTGCATTCGTAAAATCAGCACCTGTGACATTTACATCATCAAAAGTAGAACGCAGCATCATTGCATCGACCAACACAGCATCAGTAAAATCAGCATCCTTAAATCTTGTTAGATAGGCTATGCCTTCACTAAAATTAGCACCATGCAGATTTACTCCCTCCAAAACGGTACCGTTAAACACGCCACCACGTAAGTCAGCATTGCTAAAATTAGCATTCTCTAATTTGAGATTGGTAAACTCAGTGCCAACTAAACTTTGACCAGAGTAATCCTTGCCCTTAAGCTCATCATTACCTACAGAACGGGTAATACTGGAAGAACTTGCAGCTTGTGCCGATAGGGGAAAGAAAAAAAGAACCATAGCTAAAACAAAGCTAGCTAAAAGTCGCCAATATTTCATAATGTCTTCTTAATAAATCTCAACACTTGCATCATTAACTATTAAACCTCACAGAAGAGGACAAGGAGACAAGGAGAATAACCATGCCCAATGCCCCATACCCTAATTCGATACACAAGACTGTAAAACCAGAAAGCATCTCGTAGGATGATAGATGTTGAGGTGCGATCGCAAAATTACCTGTGGCTAATCAAGAAGACAACGCCCAATCTCTGGCGCGAACCCCTTTATATCAATTGGGTGTAGAACTCAAAGCACGGTTTACCAGCTTTGGCGGCTGGGAAATGCCTGTGCAATTTAGTGGCATTAGCCGAGAACACGAGGCTGTCAGAAATACAGCCGGAATGTTCGATATTTCCCACATGGGCAAATTTACCCTCCAAGGTAAAAACCTGATTTCCCAACTCCAGCCACTAGTGCCTTCCGACTTGAGTCGTTTGCAACCTGGTCAAGCACAATACACCGTCTTATTAAATCCCCAAGCCGGAATTATTGACGACATCATTATCTATTACCAAGGTGAAGACACCACTGGTATACAGAGGGCATTCATCATAGTCAATGCGGCAACCTCTGGTAAAGATAAAGCATGGCTATTGCAACACCTTGACCTGGATAAGTTGCAATTCCAAGACCTTTCACCAGAAAAAGCCTTAATCGCCGTCCAAGGGCCAAAAGCGATTAAATATCTCCAGCCCTTAGTGCAAGAAGACTTACAACCAATCAAAGCCTTCGGACATTTAGAAGCAACCCTACTGGGTAAACCTGCCTTCCTGGCCCGCACAGGTTACACCGGAGAAGATGGCTTTGAGGTGATGGTAGACCCAGATGTGGGGGTAGAATTGTGGCGAAGTCTCTATAAAGCTGGCGTTATGCCCTGTGGACTTGGTGCCAGAGATACTCTGCGGCTAGAAGCGGCGATGGCACTTTACGGACAAGATATCGATGACACCACCACACCCTTAGAAGCAGGGTTAGGGTGGCTAGTTCACTTAGATACCAAAGGCGAATTTATTGGTCGGGAAGTTTTGGCAGAGCAAAAAGCTGCTGGAGTGCATCGCCGATTGGTCGGTTTGCAAACCCAAGGACGCAACATTGCCCGTCACGGCTATCAAGTGTTATCAGTAGGTAAAGTAGTGGGAGAAGTTACCAGTGGTACTCTGTCACCCACACTTGGTTATCCCGTTGCCTTAGGCTACGTTCCCACCCAGCTAGCAACTGTTGGTCAGCAGCTAGAAATCGAAATTCGTGGCAAAGCTTATCCAGCAGTTGTAGTTAAACGTCCCTTTTACCGGTCAAAAAATCGTGTCACCAACTAACAAGCGCCAAGGTTTTTGAGGAATAATGTGTTGTGAGTTACTCAATCTACAGTAAGGTTCATTACCAGATATGGCTTGGATGACTGTTAGGGCAATAATTTTTTTGATAAGGGAGAGGAAGTGATATGTCTTTTGAATATCCTCAAGATTTCAGATACCTGGATTCTCATGAATACGTGCGAATAGATGGTGAAATTGCCACTATTGGCATTACTGAATTTGCCGTACATGAATTGGGTGATATCGTCTTTTTGGATCTGCCAGAAATTGGCGACGCTCTTACTAGGGGAGAAAACTTTGGCACAATTGAATCAGTAAAAGCCGTTGAAGAACTGAATTCACCAGTAACAGGCACAGTTATAGAACGCAATGAAGCCTTGATTAATTCTCCCGAAGAAGTATCAGAAGACCCCTACGGGGAAGGGTGGTTTTTGAAAGTGCGCGTCAATGACCCTGGCGAAGTTGAGGATGCCTTGACAGCGGATGAGTATCGCGCCCAAGTAGAAGGAGAGTAGGAAAGAGGCAAACGGGCAGAGGGGATAGGGGGCAGAGGGGAAAGACTTACAGCAAATTCCCCTCTGCTCCCCTGTCTCTTTCCACTCCACCCGAAAATAAGTCATGAAATTTAGATGAAATGAAAAGTTACACCTACTTATCATGAGTATTTATTGCAAAATATGAAATAGTACTATCTGGAGAGTAATTTGTGGTATTGAACGCCCCTATTCTCAAATCTAATGAGCAGCAAGTGCTGGACGAAAAAAGTCAAAAGTTAAGTAGTTTTGCGCCAAGGCACATTGGCCCAAACTCTGATGACATTCAGCAAATGCTTAAGATTTTGGGGTTTCCTAGCCTGGATGCCCTAATCGACCAAACAGTTCCACAGACAATTCGTCTGAAGCAACCGCTAAAGTTACCAGAAGCAGAAAGTGAGTATGCAGCACTGACATCCTTAAAAAAAATTGCTGCCAAAAATCAAGTTTTCCGCTCATACATCGGTATGGGATATTACGACAGTATTACCCCACCAGTGATTGGGCGTAATATCCTAGAAAACCCCGGTTGGTATACTGCCTACACTCCTTATCAGCCAGAAATTGCCCAAGGGCGACTAGAAGCGCTGCTGAATTTTCAAACCCTAATTATCGACCTCACAGGTTTAGAAATCGCCAATGCTTCCTTACTTGATGAAGCCACAGCTGCCGCTGAAGCGATGAGCCTAAGCTATGGTGTCTCCAAAAATCAGGCAAATGCCTATTTTGTGTCTCGTGATTGCCATCCCCAAACTATCGACGTGTTACAAACACGCGCTCAACCATTGGGGATTAAGATTATTGTCGGCGATCATCAAACATTTGATTTTGATCGAGCAATTTTTGGGGCTGTTCTGCAATACCCTGCAAGTGATGGCACCATTTACGACTACCGCGCTTTTATAGAAAAAGCCCATGCTAAGGGTGCATTGGTGACGGTAGCAGCAGATCCTTTAAGTTTAACTTTGCTGACCCCTCCTGGGGAATTTGGCGCTGATATTGCTGTCGGTAGCACTCAACGGTTTGGTATTCCGTTGGGGTTTGGGGGGCCTCATGCGGCATACTTTGCGACGAAGGAAGAGTATAAGCGGCTGGTTCCAGGGCGAATTGTAGGAGTATCAAAAGATGCCCAAGGTAAGCCTGCATTGCGTCTCGCCTTGCAAACCCGCGAACAGCACATTCGCCGCGAAAAAGCTACTAGTAATATTTGTACTGCCCAGGTGCTGCTGGCGGTAATGGCGAGTATGTACGCTGTTTATCATGGCCCTGCCGGACTGAAGCAAATTGCCGAAAATATCCACTCTTTGGCGGTGTTGCTGGCAGAAGGACTAAAGCGTTTAGGTTACAGGGTTGTTTCAGAATCTTTCTTTGATACGCTGCAAGTAGAACTAGGAACACGCGATTTAAAAGGTATTCTGGCAGCTAGCGAACAGCTTCAAATTAACCTGCGGGTTTTTGATGCAACTGCTGTTGGCATCTCCTTGGACGAAACAACTACACCAGAAGATTTAATCGACCTCTGGCAGATTTTCGCTGGTACAGATGATTTACCTTTTACCCTAAAAGAATTAACTTTTCCCTCTTTTTCCCATCTCTCCCTCTCCCGTACAAGTCCATATCTTACCCACCCAGTTTTTAACCGCTATCACTCTGAAACTGAGTTATTGCGCTATCTGCACAAGCTGGAAAGCAAGGACTTGTCGCTAACGACATCGATGATTCCTTTGGGTTCTTGCACAATGAAGTTGAATGCGACAGCTGAAATGATTCCGGTAAGTTGGGAGGAATTTAGCAAGATTCACCCGTTTGCCCCTGCGTCGCAAACGCAAGGTTATCAAATTCTGTTTGAGCAACTTGAGGCATGGTTAGCTGAAATTACTGGTTTTGCCGGAATTTCTCTGCAACCAAATGCTGGTTCTCAGGGCGAATACGCTGGACTTTTAGTGATTCGTCAATATCACAAAAGTCGGGGTGAAGCACACCGCAATGTCTGTTTGATTCCCACCTCTGCACACGGGACGAACCCTGCGAGTGCGGTGATGTGCGGGATGAAGGTGGTGGCAGTTGCCTGTGACTCACAAGGTAATATTGACGTTGATGACCTGAAGAGTAAGGCAGAAAAACACAGCAATGAACTAGCCGCCTTAATGGTGACATATCCCTCAACTCATGGTGTTTTTGAGGAGCCAATTCAGGAAATCTGCGCTGTAGTCCATAGTCACGGTGGACAGGTTTACATGGATGGGGCGAATATGAATGCCCAAGTGGGGATTTGCCGTCCTGGAGATATTGGCGCGGATGTCTGCCATTTAAACTTGCACAAAACCTTCTGCATTCCTCATGGTGGCGGTGGCCCTGGTATGGGGCCCATTGGTGTTGCTTCTCATCTCGTGCCCTTTTTGCCTGGACACCCTGTTGTGGGCAATCACGAAAAAATTTCTAATTCCCAACGTATTGGTGCTGTGGCTGCTGCACCTTGGGGTAGTGCAAGTATTTTGGTGATTTCTTGGATGTACATCGCCATGATGGGTGCAGATGGTTTAACCCATGCAACTAAGGTGGCGATTCTCAACGCTAACTACATCGCCAAGAAACTGGAATCATACTATCCAGTTTTGTATCAGGGCAAAAATGGTCTAGTTGCCCATGAATGTATTTTAGATTTGCGATCGCTCAAAAAATCGGCGAGCATCGAAATCGATGATGTTGCCAAGCGTCTCATGGACTACGGTTTCCATGCGCCAACTGTCTCTTGGCCTGTAGGAGGTACAATCATGGTGGAACCTACAGAAAGTGAATCTAAACAAGAGTTAGATCGTTTCTGCGATGCATTGATTTCTATTCGTCAAGAAATTGCCCAAATAGAAGTTGGCAAGGTGGATATCCAAGATAATGTTTTGAAGAACGCACCCCACACTGCCGAAAGTCTGATTACTGGAGAATGGAATCATCCCTATTCTCGCGAACAAGCTGCTTATCCTGCGCCTTGGACTCGTGAATATAAATTCTGGCCTGCTGTTGGTCGCATTGATGCAGCCTTTGGCGATAGGAATTTTGTTTGCTCTTGTCTGCCAATGGATGCTTATTAAGTACGAAGTGAAGAGTTAGGAGTTAGGAGAGACGCGACGCCAGTCGCTACAACGGGGAGCCACTCCGTTGGGCGGCTTTGCCGACTTGAAGGAAGTGGCGTGGCAACCCCCGCAACGCGCTGGCTCATTAATCGCGTCTGTACAAGGGTTAGGAGTTAGGAGTTTTAATTCCTAACTCTTCCAATTCTTTTCGTAAAGATAAAGGCTGATACCCCAATGCAAAAGCTTTAGAACTGTCCAAAGAAACATCTGCTGGTCTAGGTGCTGCCATTTTCACATCTTGTTGTCGGCAGGATTTAAGTCCGGTGGTGGGAAGTTTAAATACCTCAACTAATAGCTGCCCAAAATCATAACGCGAAATCCGCTCTTTGCCACCTAAGTGAATGATGCCGTTAACTTTTTCCAATGCTAATAAAAGTCCTTTGGCGGCAGTTGTTCCACTTATTGGTGTGCGAAATTCATCAATAAATAAACTTAGTTTTTCTTCGGCTTTTAAAGTTTGAATAAATGGCTGAATAAAGCTTTTTGCTGTAGGTGTTTCTGCACCAAACATTAATGGCATTCGACACACTGCGGTCATGGGATATCTTTCTAGCATATCCGCTTCTGCGAGCGCTTTTTGCTCACCGTAAAGATTGACAGGACACACGGCATCTGTTTCTCGATAAGGGGCATTTAAGCCATCAAAAACTAAGTCGGTTGAGGTAAAAGCACAAGGAATAGAATTATCCGCGCAAAGTCCAGCAAGATTGCAGGATGCTATAACGTTAATTGCGTGCGATTCTTCGGGGTGGGTTTGACAAAAATTTGGTTGTGAATGTGCGGCAGTATGCATAACTGCTGTTGGTTTTACATCACTAAATATACGTTTCAATTCCTGAAAATTTGTTAAGTTCGCTTTTAAAATTTTCATGCCAGGAATCTCTAAAGGATGGGAAAAATAAGTGCCATAAATATCCCATTCTTGTTTGGCAAGCTGGCAAAGATGCCATCCCAAAAAACCACTTGCTCCGGTGATTAACAATTTTTTCATGTCTAATCGTAAACCGCTCAAGAAAAAATACTTTCTACAGCAGGCTTATATTTTACACTGAGAGGTGGTGATAAAATCCTATTGCAGTAATTCCTGAAACTGCTTTTGACTACGTACTTTGCTAAAGTCAGGGTCAGTTTTGGCTAATTTCTTGTATTTATCAGGAACAAGCTCGATTGCTTTGTCTAGGTTCTCAATTGCTAATTCCAGATTGCTTTGTAAAGCATAAGAGCAAGCTTTGTTGTAATATGCTTGGTGTAAATCTTGCTTAATAGCGATCGCTCTATTATAAGACGCGATCGCATCTTGGTAGCGGTGTAGCTTGGTTAGAGCAATGCCTCGGTTAATTAAGGCTTCATATTTGCCTGGTTTGACGGCGATCGCTTTGTCGTAAGATGCAAGAGCGTCTTTGTAGCGTTGCAACGATGTTAGGGCGATGCCACGATTATACCAAGCTTCATATTTGTCGGGTTTGATCGCGATCGCTGTATCGTAGGATGTGAGAGCATCTTTGTAACGTTGCAATGATGTTAAGGCTATGCCACGGTTAATCCAAGCTTCAGGACTCTCAACTTTGATGGCGATCGCTTTGTCGTATGCTTTTATGGCATCTTCATAATGTTGTTCATCTAATAAATTATTACCTTGATGAAAGAAATCTTCTGCTTTTTGGGTAGCCTTCGCTTCTATGAAAAGCTGAGTTACATTACTTTCTTGCACAACTTGTTTGGTGTTTTCTGTCGATGAGTTTGCCCCACCACTACAGCCAAATGCCAAGAAAACTATCAAGCCAGATGCAACGAAGCAGCGCTGAGAAACCATGCTGTACCTACAAAACTTATTAAATGATCTTAAAATTTGTTCGTTTTTTGAGTATTATCAAAATACACTAGTTTTTACCCATTAATTTACTTATATTTTGAGAAAAAGCTTTGTTGATGATGCATAGATGTTTCTTAAAATCAAGCGTATATAACATTATCATATTAAATACACATAAAGCAATTGCTTAGAAACTATTTCAGTCAAAAAACAATATTTTATGTTGGTATATACGTTGCAATCGCGCTCGTCTGGTAATTTCCGTTTTAATTAACAAGGATGCGCTCATACTAGTTATTTACTAGAGGATGCTGTTATTTGCTTTATTATGTCAAGCAATTGTGTAAGCTAATCGTCATTTAAATTCCATCTCTGTGTCTTTGCGTCTTTCTAACGATTTGAACTATAGGACTCATATTTGATTTTTGAAATATACGTAGGGTGCGTTATGCCTCTGGCTAACGCACCGTCCGAAGGCTTT